>CALURS010000226.1 GCA_944323215.1 Candidatus Gastranaerophilales bacterium
GGTGGTGCAAATGATGAAGATGCAGAAAGTTTAAGAGAAAGAATTAGGCAAGCACCTGAAAAATTTTCTAATGCGGGAAGTAAAGGTGCATATCGATATCATACTTTTTCTTGTCATCAAAGTATAATTGATGTTGCAATATTATCACCAACTCCAGGAACTGTTTGTATTTATCCTTTAACTTCTGATGGAAAACCATCAGATGAAATAATAAAAATGGTTCAAAATTATTTAAGTGATGATAAAATAAGACCTTTAACAGATTATGTTGTAGTTAAATCGCCAGAAAATATCTCGTTTAAAATCAAAGCAACTATAATTCTTTATTCTTATGCCGATATAGAAACAGTCAGAACAACTATAAATGCAAAATTAAATGAATATAAACTAAACTTAAGTGAAAGATTAGGAAAAGATGTAATCATTTCTCAGATTATTGCTATTTTAAATAGTATTTATGGTGTTTATAAAGTAACAATAGAAAATCCAACAAGCGATATTGAAATATTAGAACATCAATGGGCAGAATTGTATGAATTTGATATTACAATTGGAGGATATTCAAATGAGTAAAAATTTATCACCAATTAATGATATCAACTTAAGAACTCTTGATGAAATTTTAGAAGAACGTTTTAAAAGATTAGCGATTGATGTTGTAAATATCTATGATATAGATAAAGTTCCTGCTTCAGTTCTTCCGCATTACGCGGAGCAATATCATATAACGGGGTATGAGGGGTGGATTTATGCTGATACAGAGGAAAAAAAGCGAACTTTAATTAAAAATTCTATATTGTTTCATCGTTATCGAGGTACGAAATACTCGATAATTGAGGCATTAAAAACATTAGGTTATCCATCTGAAGTTTTTGAATGGTTTGAATATGACGGAAATCCTTATTATTTTAAAGTAAATCTACAATTAGATAATCTAGGTATAAACCAAGATGCAAGAACTTTAATAATTGATTTAATTAATTCATATAAAAATGTCCGTTCTCACTTAGAAGGACTCAATGCATCATTATCATTCAAAGCACAACCTTTTGCAGTTTGTATCGCTTCGTTGTCGAGAACTTTAGAGGTTGGTCCATATGGAATATAAAACGATATTAACAACATACGGACTTACTAAACAATTAAATTGCCTTGCAAATAAATTAAAGTTTGATTTGACCTATATTGCCGTAGGTGATGGAAATGGAGAAAGTTATACTCCAGAAGAGGAGCAAACTGAACTTAAAAATGAATTATGGAGAGGAGAAGTCAAAGAAGTAGGAGTTACGGCAGACGGCACACTTGCTTGTACAGGACAAGTTCCCAATGAAATTGGCGGATTTACGATAAGAGAAATCGGGATATTTGATAAAGCAAAAAGACTTATTTGTATTGCAAATGTACCACCAACATTAAAAACTGTCGGAAATTATAATGTAACAGACATACTTAATCTTAAAGTTTCGATGATTATTGTTAATTCAAAACTTACAGAATTAATAATTACACCGGAAACAACTTTATGTGCAAATATTGACCTTTCAAATCTATCTCTAAAAGGTCAATCAATTATCGGAACAGTATTCTTTGATATTATGAGCATTGCACCAGATTATTTTGATATAAAAAAATTAGGTTACGACTATGAAGTCATAAGTGTGTATTAAGAAAGGAGTTTTTATGGCTAACAAAAATGTAATTTTAAAGGACGGAGCAGATTATTTATTCCCCAAAACAAAAACGTCAATTGTCGTGAACGAAAACGATGAAAGCTTAGAAAGTTTGTTGACGGCAAAAGCAGACCTGGTTGATGGTCGAATTCCATCATCACAATTACCTTCGTATGTAGATGATGTTATTGAACTTGCAATTGTTTCTGATGCAGAAATTCCGACATTTCAATATCAAGAAGGTGACAAATATTTAAATCCATTACAAAAGAAAATCTTAACTTTAACAGATGGAGAATGGGTAGAAACGGAAGATCCACAAACTGGTGTAATTTATGTTGATATGGATTCTAACAAAATTTATCGTTGGAGTGGTTCAACTGCTGTTGAAATTTCATCTGCTGATTTGACATCAAAACAAGATAAAATCTATGCAATTGGTTTATTAAAAGGAGATGGACTTGGTGGTGTATCAGAAGCCGAGGCAGGTGTTGACTATGCTGAAGGGTCTCACACTCACAATGCGAATGAAATCACAGGACTTAATGTATCAACGGATGAGCTAAACTACCTTGAAGGAGTAACAAGTTCTATTCAAGAACAGTTAAATGGAAAAGCATCTGTTGATTCTCCTGCATTAACGGGTGTACCAACTGCTCCAACTGCAGCAGCAGGAACAAGTACAAATCAAGTTGCAACTACAGAGTATGTTCAAAATGCGATTGCTTCTTTTAGTACAATTTCATATGACACAATCTAGTCAATTTTGCTATCGGAGTAAGATCCGATAGCTTTTTCAGGAGTTTATATGACTACAAAATACAATGTAAAACTAAAGGACAAAGATGGAAATCCATTATATCCATATACCCGAGTTGATCAAGTAGAAGGGATAGAAGATATAAATGTTTATTCTTCAACAAAACTTCAAAGTGCAAAAAGTATTGATGGTATTGAATTTGATGGTACTAGTCCAATTTCACATTATGCGTTATGTACAACTGCAAAAAATGTTGTTGAGAAGGCAGTTATTATTGAAAACTTGAATATTGTCGAAGGGGCAAGAGTAGAAATAAAGTTTAAATATGGTAATTCTGCAATAAATCCCAAATTAAATGTAAATGGTCTTGGTTCATATCCAATACAAAGCCAAGGCTCAAATGTATCTTCTTCTCTTCTTGTTGCAAATCATCCATATACTTTAATATTTACCGGAGATTCTTGGGATATTACGGGTGGTATTCCTCTTAATTCTACAGTTATGACAATAACTTATTGGTAATAATTAATGTTTGCAAAGTCAAAAATAAAATATTATAAAAGATTATTTGAACAAATCACTACAGGCTCATTTTCTTTTACTACAACAAAAGCAGGCCCGTATGAAGTAAAAATAGTCGGAGGTGGAGCAGGTTCAGGAGCTTTTGATGCAAAATACTACGGTGGCTGGTCAAATTGGACTTATGCTTGTGGAGGTTCTGGTGCATATTTTCATGGGATTATTGCACTAGAAGCTAATACTACATATACCGTCAATG
>CALURS010000227.1 GCA_944323215.1 Candidatus Gastranaerophilales bacterium
TCAATCCCTACAGCCTTTTCAGGTTGCTATGGTGATGATGATGGAATTGTCTGCTAACTATGTTTTTCATTGTAGTGATAATATAACAATAAAAAAAATATTTTTCAAGTGGTAAATTTTCGGACTTATGTAGCAAATTTCACTAATAATTGCTAAAATGTCACCCCTGAAATAAATTCAGGGCAGGCTCTGAACTAGTTTCAAAATCTTGCCAGTGGTAAGCCCCCGCGGAAAACCTGACATTTTTCTCAAAATCATAGATTTTGGAAAAGTAGTCAAACAAGTTCAGGGTGCCAATTGGTCATTATTAGTGGAATTCACTATTTAATTCCCTTAACTTGTAACTTGAAAAACAAAATATATCGTGATAAAATAAAGACAAATTAAATAGCGGTATCGTCTAGTGGTTAGGACGGGAGATTCTCATTCTCCAGACAGGGGTTCAATTCCCCTTACCGCCGCCATTATATTCTGTTTTTCCGTGTTTTATATTTTTTTTGCGGTTGGGTAATTGAACCATATAATTTTTGGTTCAAAAATTATATGGGTTAGCTTCTGCTCTATCTCTTAACCTAATAAGGTTATTACAAATTATACTTATGACGACTTAATACCTGTTTTTGATATTCAGGAGCTAATTCAGTAAAATAACCGCTCCAGCCCCAAACTCTTACAATCAAATTTCTGTATTTTTCTGGGTGAGCTATAGCATCTTCTAATACATTTGCATCAAGTAGATTTAATTGCAGCTGTTGATTACCAAGTTTAACAAAATATTTAATCAATTGTGCAAGCTTTTTTACACCTTCATCCGAATTAAAAACTGAAGGAGACAATTCTATAGTAATAGGCCCACCGTTCATTATACGAGAATAGTCAATAACTGAGTATGATTTCAGCACACTTAAAACGCCATTTACTTTTATACCATGAGAAGGTGCCAAACTTGTTGACAGGGGTTCCCCATCCTTTTTACCGTCGGCAGTAGCTTTTACTTTAGGTTCCAAAATATTACAATCACTATTTGTCAGCAATACATAATACATGGCCGAACCACTTCCTGCTCTAATTTTTCTACGAGTAGTCGACAACTCATCTGAAGCATTTGCAAATGTATCAAATAAAAATTTTAATTCTTTGTCAGCAACAGCATCGGCATTACCTACCTTTGGCAGTTTATTCTGTAAATAATCATGTAATTTTTCAAAACCTACAAAATTTGCTCTGATAGCACTATACAAATTTAGCAAGCCTTCTTGTCCTTGTTCTTTGTATATTGTTTTTATTGCAACAATTGCATCTGCAGCATTTGCAGAACCTGCACCATGTATCCCTATATTATTATACTTTGAATCTACAGAAATATCCTTTTTGTGATTCAAAGCATAGGGGAAAAAGGCGGTTGCGAGCGGGGATGGTAAGAGTTTTATTTGTTGTTTTGTTATTAAATTTTTCAACTGTAATTTTACATTCTTAGCAATATTTTGCTCAAAATTATCAATTGAAAAATCTCCCCAACGCTTTAATGTTTTTTCAAAAGCACTATCAACCGCATATGGGAAATTTATTGCTCCAAGATTCACCTTTTCACATGCCTTCCCTGGGATAATAAACTCCCAACAAGCTGCTACTATATAATCTCGAGCATCTTCTAAACTATAACCTTTCTTTATTAATGCCGGAATTACAACTTCATCATTTGAGTACTGCGGAAAGCCTAAGCCACACTTTGTTAATTCACAACCTAGTTCTAAAAGATCATCTGGAGTACTTGAATCTATTCTTAAATTTATCTTAGGATCAATTAATTTTAAATCTCTCGACACTTCCAGGACCATGTATGTTAATTCATTAACCGCAGAAGTACCATCTTCAGGTTTACACCCGCCCAACATCAAGCTTTGTCCATTATCACCTTGTTGGACGCCGAAATAAAGATCTGTATCTCTATTTAACGAAATAAAAAATTCTTTTATCAATGATTTTGCATCTTCTTTAGTTAAATTACCACTAGCAATATCAGCTTTATAATATGGATACATATATTGATCGAATCGCCATAGTCCCATATGTGCATGTCCGCAAAGATATAACATTGAATGCACAAATCTGATAGATTGCAAGGCCTCCGCAAAACTTTTAGCTCCATATTTTGGAACATTACTAATTGTTTCAGCAACAAAGTCATTTCCAACAGCAAGTGCAGCTATCTTATATCTATCAGCTAATTGTATAACCGACTCCAGTGCTATTGCAACAGAATCCAAGTAATTCCGTTCTGGTTTTGAAGCATCTTGCTGCAATGCGCGAACAGTTTTCAACTGCCCTTGTAATCCATTTTTAAGCAATATCGACCAATCTAAACAAGCATTATTAAATGGTTCAAAAAATTGATATTTAGTTTTGTGAAATTCTTTTTTTATATCTTTACTATTAAAATATTCAGGAATGTTAATATTAGTACGCACAAAAGCGATCTTTTCATCACGAAACACTATTGGATCTTCAGTTTCGCACATAAATTTTAGAAGCATAGCAGTACGTCTAGCCATATTCCAATGCTGCTTTTTACAGATTAAACGAATACTTGGAGTAACCGATTTTCTATATATTTTATAACCTCGTTCTTGAGTGAAATTACGAATCTGTTCTAATTTTTCTGCAAGCATTTTACTTCTTCTCCTATAATTTCTATTTTATTTTGAGTTAAAGCCTGATTAAATTCTTTTAAATTTTCAATATTATTAACGTCATTAATATCTTTCAATGGATATTCCATATTATAAGAATCATATTTACCACCTGCTAAAGCATTATAAGGCAGAGCATCAACCCTTAGTGGTCTATTTTCTAAACTCAAAATCAGATTTTTTATATCATTTAAATTATCTTTCGTATCAGTAATGTTAGGTATTAATGGAATTCTTATATGATATGGCACCCCACTTCTTTCTAAAATTTTCAAATTTTCTAATATAATTTTATTAGAAACACCTGTAAATTTTTGGTGTAAATCATCATTGACTAACTTTATATCATAGTATATAAGATTAAAAATTGATAACATTTTTTTAAATATTTGAGAGTTACAAAACCCTGATGTATCAAGCGTCTTATGGATATCAGTGAGATTTGAAGCAACATCATATACGAAATCGGCCTGCATTAAAGGTTCGCCACCGGAAAATGTAATG
>CALURS010000228.1 GCA_944323215.1 Candidatus Gastranaerophilales bacterium
CTCCGTAGTTCAATGGATAGAACGAAAGTTTCCTAAACTTTAGATTCGGGTTCGATTCCCGGCGGAGATACAAAAAAGCCAGGGAAGTAAACAATTTTATTTTGCGCCCTGGCCTTTTTTGTTTGTTAATGTAAATATTCTGTATAAAGTGAGGAAAAACCTTATTGAGTCTTCCTGCTACTTTGAATATGTAATTATGGGAGGTGATATTTACGTTTTCCTGTAAAATCTACAAAAATTATAATAACTTGTTGCATTGCATTTTGTAGAGATTAAATTTGTGGTATTATCTTGATGAATTCTATTTTTTTTGACTAATTTTGATATTTTATGATAGGTGATATGTGTTACTATAAAACGATGGCATTTGCGTACTTTACTAAATTTTATTCTAAGATAATGATAAGGAAATTATTATTTGTTGCATGTTTCTCAATATTTATTTTAAGCGGATATGGCCAAAATCTCATTTTGAATAATGAAAGGAGTGATTCAACGATATTGTTATCTTCTACAAATTTAAATAATGATGAATTTAAAGTTGGGAATATAATTAGATATAAGTTGTATCCAACAGATAATATGTATACTTTTTTAAAGCTGGATACTAAAACTGGCAAGATTGAACAATTACATTGGTCTTTAGGAACGGATTATTATGAACATGAATTTACTGTATATATAAGTAATGTGGATTTGTCTTTAAATGATGAATCTGGAGTATTTGAACTTTACCCGACACAAAATATGTATCAGTTCATATTGCTGGATAAAACAACAGGCCGGAGTTGGCATGTTCAATGGGGTATGGAGGCATCAAAAAGATGGATAAGACCGATATTATAGACCCCTATGATGTTTTGCGTATTAATTTAATGAATCCTTAACTTATAATTGTTCGCTATAAGATTTAAAAACATATTAAACAATACACGCTGATTTAGTGTATGAAAATTAATTATGTTTTTATACCATTTCTATAAACTCAAAAGTTTTTTTGTCATTATTAAAGATATTTTTATGGCAAAGGCTATTTTTTGCGATTTCAATTGCTACATCTGAATTGTCTATGCCAATCCATTTTCGACCTAATTCTTTTGCTACTCTTAGTGTCGTGCCTGACCCACAAAAACAATCCATTATTATGGAGTCTTTATTTGATGAAGTCTCAATTATGAGTTTTAACATATCCTCGTTTTTTTGCGTTGGGTATTGGGGATAAATAGGGTCTTTGTATTCCCAGATATCTTGAACCCTTTTCCCTCTCATTTCACTGATGTAGTTTATTTTTCTGGGATTCCCCTTAGAAGACCACTCTATTAATCCCGACTTATCTAAGTCTTCTAATTTTTCTATAGCACATCTCCAATGTCTTCCGGCTGGAGGATATATCCCCTTAAAGGGTTTGGATGTTTCTCCATTTTTAGTTTCACCAGGAGCATGGATGGGGACTGTGGTGTATCTTCGTCCATATTTATCTATCTTGGGGTATCTTTTTATAATTTCTTGTTCTGAATAAGGAAGTTTGGGCGTATTCCATATTGGACAGTCTCCTTTTGTGTAGAATAAAATCATGTCTTTTATATTCCCGTATCCAATTTTGTCAAAATTTTTAGGGTTGCATTTTATACGTGTAATATCATTCCTAAATGATTTTATTCCAAAAATTTCATCAAGCATAACTTTAACATAGTGCCCTATTTTATAATCTATATGTAGATATAGAGAACCTCTGTTTGATAAAAGCTTATGAATTAGTATTACTCTGGCTTTTAGGAATTCAATGAATTCTTTACCCTTAATGTTGTCATCATATACATGAATCGAATCTTGAGCTTTGCTTATAGTGGCAACTCGTCCGTTTCTATCAATGGAAAAGGATCCGCCGGTAGAAAAGGGAGGGTCAATATACACTAAGTCTATTTTCCCTTCATATCCGTTGTTGATAAGCCACTGCATGGCTTTTATATTATCACACTTTATTAAAAGATTGTTATCGATCATAGTGAATATAAAAATTCTCTCAATACTAAAGCGCTCATAATAGGAAGGTCTTTTTCTGTGATTTTTTTGTATTTGTTTGTTCCAGATCCTCTTTTAGGTCTTATATATATTACGCCATCCATAATACCAATTTTAATAACTCCTGTTTTGGAATTAGTACTTATTGTTGAAATGGCATCGTTGAACTGCGCGTTCTGATGACCTCCTTCGTCAGATATGAATTTTGCTTCCCCTATAATATATTTGCCATTGAAGCGAGCAATTAAATCCACACCTTTGTCTCTTTTATAGCCTAATTTCCTTGTGGCGTAATCTAATAGATTAGCATCAGATCCGTCAAGGATAGCATTCTTATTATTTGAGTCAAAAATTTCTTCTGATACTGGAAAAAGTCCAAGTACTCCCGATTTTATCCATCGCCTAAAAAGAGGTCCCATTTGTCGGTTTGTTTCTTTAGGTTCAGAGCATCTTTCAAATAATTTTTCTATACCTAGTTCTCTAACTCGACCGCAGATTCTATTTACAGTTTGAGGGTTTCTTAAAATTGCTGATGGATCTTTTCTTAAATATGGAACATATCCGTCTTTTATGGGGAATAAGTTTAAGGACAGTAGTGCTTTTATAAGAGATTCGTTATCGTTTCTGTTAAAAGATTCAACAACATTTTCCCAGATTATGGGATCAATATCTCTTATGGAGTCCGGGCTTAAAGGGTATACTTTAAAAAGCTGGTCTAGATAATCCTTTTGGTTTGCTAAGTCAATACTTATTTTTGTAAAATAGTTCATTGTCGTTTTTTGTTGTAGATTATATAATGGCGACAAATATATGATATAACTTTGATTGAATATAATATTTTTATATGTGCCATATGGACGGGATATACAAAAAGTATTCCTTTCTCTTTCTTGGCTGTTGCTCTATTCTGTTTTACATAAATCTCTTATAATTAATAATGGAAAAAGGGTATGTGGGATTTTTTCTGTTAAGGATGTAATTATTGATGTCCAATCCACTTTTCTTTAGATTCTTATATAATTCTTTGTCCCACATGCGTTTCTCTTCAGGAAAAGAAAAAACCCAAAATATTGATTTTCAATATTCTGGGTTTTGTGGTCCCACTAGGGCTTGAACCTAGGACCCCCTGATTATGAGTCAGATGCTCTAACCAACTGAGCTATGGGACCTC
>CALURS010000229.1 GCA_944323215.1 Candidatus Gastranaerophilales bacterium
ATTCATTATTAGTTGCTAAATTAATGAAAAATTGTACATCGTTTTGTGTCATATTTAGACTTGATGCATTGATTGTTTTGTCAACAACATCACCTATTTTATCACCCTCCTGACTTTTAGATGCTAAAACTTTATTTACCATTGCTATATTTTCTGCCATACTTGACAGAATTTGACTGTCTTCCTGTAAATCTTCTCCTGATTCCTGAAAACTTCCATTGTTTATGAATGAGGAAAATGCTTCATTATTATTTTGTGCAAAACTTATATCTGTCTTTATGTCAGACAGCTTGTCTTGTTTTATAGGTTGTAAGTTCATATCATTGTTTAGCAATGGATTGTTAAACTCCTTGTTTTGATTAACGGGTGTTTTATTCCCTTGATTTAATTCTTCTTCTGAAAAATCATTCGTTTGATTGAGAACGTTTGTTATTTCTTCGATTGCTGTATTTAATTCTTGTGTTTCGTCTTCTGGTTTAATATTATTTGTGTCACTGTCAGTATTTTTTTTAGTTGTGTCTGTTTCTTTTACGTCTATGTTGTCACCGTCGGTTATTGAACCCTTTTCTTCGCCTGTTTCTTTTTTTAGATTGCTATTTTTTAAATCTTCTATTTCTGTTTTGAAATCTTTTTCAGTGTTGACTTGTCGTGTAGAAGTTTTACTTGTTTCACGAGCTTTGTCTATATTAGCTACTGTTCCTGTTTCTATATTCATTTTTACTCCTGTTTAGTTGTCTTCTGCTGCTGTTTCTTGTTTATGCTGGTAGAATCTCTGTACACCTATTTCTGAAAATTGTTTTAATTCTATTTTCTTTTGTTCATAATCATATTCTTCTTTTTGATGTTCCTTGTGCTTTTCTAAAACTTTTACTTTCTGTTCAGCGCGTGCAAGGTTGAGTAGTTCTTCATCGAGCTTTTTTTGCATTTCCTGTCGGTGAGCTTCTAGTTCTTCTGCTTTGTCCCATAGATGGTGTAAGTATTTGTCATAATATTCCATTAACTTGAAATCTGCTACACGCTTATTTTTTATTGTTATTTCTATTTCCTCATTATTTCTTGCTATTGCTTCTTCTGCTTCTGCTACTCTTTGTTGTGCTTCTTGGACTACAAGAAGTTGCTTCTCTTTTTCTCGTATCCTAAAATCAAGTACTTTTTGTAATCGATATACAAATGGCATTTATACTATTCTCACTTTACTTACTATTATTATTCATTTTATATCGTTTTGCGTACCTCTGTTTGTATGATTAATGCTGTTTTCTCAAAAGGCAAATTTGTGATATAATTATTTTATGTTTACAGGACTTGTAGAAACAGTTGGTACTATCACATCAATAAATCACAAAGAGATTGTTATAAGAACATCTCTTGCTGATAGTTTATATATTGGTGATAGTGTTGCGGTTGATGGCGTATGTCTTACAGTCACAAAAAAATCAAAAGATAGTTTTTGTGCGAATATTTCTCCAGAAACTTTTTCTGTAACAGCTTTAGGGTACAAAAAAAAAGGAAATAACGTCAACCTTGAAAGAGCTATGCTTATTAATTCACGCTTGGATGGGCACTTGGTTTATGGGCATATTGATACGGTTGCAAAAGTTTCTAATATTCTGAAAACTTCAGAGTTTTATCTGTTTTCTTTTTCTGTAAAACCAGAATTTGAAAAATATTTGGTAAAAAAAGGTTCTGTTGCTGTTGATGGAATAAGTTTAACAATTGCAGACGTTAGAAATAATGTTTTTGATGTTGCTGTTATTCCTCATACGTTTGAAAATACAGTATTAGCGGATTTGAAGTATAATGATAATGTTAATATCGAATTTGATATAATTGTAAAGTATCTTGAAAAAAGGCTCTCAATGTATCATAATAGGTCTAAGGTAACTCTTGAGTTATTAGAAGAAAATGGGTTTGTATGATGAAAGATAAAGATTTTTACTTTGATACAATTGAAGAAGCATTATTAGACTATAAATCAGGAAAACCTGTAATCATAGCAGATGACGAACATAGGGAAAATGAGGGTGATTTGATAGTTGCTGCTCAGTATGTAACTCCTGAAGTTATAAAATTTATGGCAAGTGAGTGTCAGGGATTGATTTGTTTGGCAATCTCTGAAGATATAGCGCAAAAATTAGATTTGCCGCAAATGGTTAATGCAAATAATGAAGGTATGCGAACCGCATTTACTGTTAGTATTGATGCTCATGAAAAGTACGGCGTAACGACCGGTATATCTGCTTTTGACAGAGCAAAGACTGTTGAAGTTGCAATTGCACCTGATTCAAAACCATCTGATTTACGCAGGCCCGGACACCTTTTTCCTTGTGTAGCTAGAAAGGGCGGAGTGCTTGCGAGAACTGGGCATACTGAAGCAGCTGTTGATATGGCAAGACTTTGTGGCTTAGTTAACGCAGGTGTTATGTGTGAGATTATGGCCGATGATGGGACTATGGCAAGAAGGGATAATCTTTTTGAGTTCGCTAAAAAACATAATATAAAATTTATAACTGTTGAAGATCTTATTGCATATAGGTTGAAATCCGAAAGAACGGTTGCTCGTGAAGCGGAAGCCTTTTTGCCGACCGAGTTTGGACAGTTTCAAATTATAGGATATAAGGATCATTTAACTGGTTTTGAGCATGTAGCTTTAGTTAAGGATGATGGATCTGATAAGATTCCTCTTATAAGAGTTCATAGTGAGTGCTTGACTGGTGATATTTTCCATAGCTTGAAATGTGATTGTAATGCACAATTGCATCACGCACTAAAAATGGTTGATAATTATGGCAAGGGTGCCGTTGTATATCTTAGAAACCATGAAGGACGTGGTATTGGTTTGATTAATAAAATAAAGGCTTATCATCTTCAAGAAGAAGGCTTAGATACTGTAGATGCAAATGTTTCTCTTGGTTTCCCGCCTGATTTAAGAAATTATGGCGTTGGGGCTCAAATAATTTTGGATTTAGGCTTTAATAATTTTAAATTGATAACTAATAATCCTAAAAAAATTGTAGGATTAAAGGGCTATGGTCTTAATATCGTTGAAACGATTAATTTAGAGGCAGATGTTACAGAGTATAATAAATATTATCTAAAAACAAAGCAAGACAGAATGCAGCATACTTTTAAAGGAGTTTTATGAGCGAAAATATTTACAAAGCTGAGTTGTTGAATCCTACAAT
>CALURS010000230.1 GCA_944323215.1 Candidatus Gastranaerophilales bacterium
AATTTAAAATTATTTATTCTGCTAATAAGCTGAATAAATTTTGGCTTCTTGACAATGGAGTCGAAAAGATTTATTTGTACAGGCAAAGACTTATTTATCCTCTTTCCCGACAAAAGCCCAGATAAGAGCAATCAACCAAAACAACAAAGTCCAACCAAGTAATAAATTAATTAGAAATATCGCTAAGCTATGCGGATGTTTCCTAACTCTTGCAATCCACAGGGGCAAAAATGCTATCCACAAGCAGAAAACCATAAGTATTCCTACTCCTAACCCACCCCAAAAGCTTTCTAAAATTGCCCAATAACTTACAAAAGTCACTAAGAAAATTGCAATAACTATATAACTTAAAATTCCCATAAGTCCTAATAGCCTCCCATAAGTGCATTTGCCCACATTAAACCCCAAATCCAAGCTCCGCTTTCATAGTATTGTTTTAACTTTTCTCTTTCTTTGCTATCAACACTTATAATTTTAGGAGTATAAATCATAATGTCACCTGATAATAAATCTTTTATTAAAACAAAATCATTGAGTTTAGTGCTCTCTATAGTTATACTTCCTTTAATCTGTTCCCCTTCTGTTAGGTCAATATTTTTAAACTTAAATTCTTTTTTTACAGTTTTATCACTTGTTTCGCATTCTAATTTAATTTCTTCAACATTTCCATTTGCTATCTTGATTTGCCAATCTTCTATAATTTCATCAAGTGTAAGGTCGATTTTTGCAATTTGATACTTAGAATTATAAGTTGCGTTAATTATAACGGTAGTATCTCCAAATATAAAACTACCTTCATAAGGCATCGCACAAATTTCACGATAGGCAAGAAAGATAAGTCCACAGACTATAATTAAAGTTACTGCTAAAAAATTGAATATTCTATGTTTTGATTTCTTTTTAGGCTTTTCCATTTCCGCATGTTTATTAATGTAATCTTGTTCTTCTGTAACAGGCTCATTTTGTTCAATGTTATTTTCTGTACTTTCCTCATTAGGTTCATCAATCTGGATAGATTGTTCTTCAATATTTTTCTTAATACCGTGCATTTCTTTTATAAATTTCATCGGGTCATAGTTGTTAAACATTTCTATTCCTTTATTTTTTGTTTGTTTTTACTTCTTTAAGTGATTTTAAAATGCCACAATTTTCATCATATAGGTTCATATAATCCGCGTATAAAGTGCGGAAAATCTCTTGTTCCTTTGCCCAATCCTCTTGTTTTATTTCTTTATTTAGGCTTGATAAAATGCCTTCGCCAAAATCTTCAAGAAACAATCCTATATAACGAACTTCATTGTTTTGCATTGATGTTTGATAGCAATGAGATTTTTTATTACATACAGTAAACATAAAATCTCCTGAATTATCAGGGCAGGGTTGTAAAATTACAACAAGAGCATTGTTTCTTATTGGATATGTTATTTCAAATATATCATAGTGTTTAGTCCGATATAGTAAACTGTCTTTTACATCAGGGATTTCGCTTGCTTGTACTTGCATAAAAGAAAATAAAATTGCTAGTAATATTAATAAAAGTTTTTTCATTAATCTTAATCCTCTACTACCATTAACCACATATTATCTTCAGCTCGTTCTTTAACAATGGAGTCAACTTCAGGAAAGAAAGTGTTTTTACTTAACTCTCGCCATGAAAATTCAAGAACACTATTACTTCCACCATTTGCATAAGTAACAGATGAATTAAATTCTGAACATTTACCACAAATTAAACCATCCCTTTTTTCTGTATTCATATTTACAATACAATATGGTTTACCATTTACAAAGAAACCTAAAATATATTTATTGTCACTGACTCGTAAAGTACCAAGCTCCGCAATGGCTGATTTATTAGTTTTTGGATTATAAACTTTGTATGTAAAATTTTCCGCTAGAGCCATATTGTTACAAATAGACATGACAATAGTTCCAAACAGTAAAATTGTTAATAAGGTTTTCTTCATTACACCTCCATATTTTGCATAATTTTTCTAATTATAAGCTACTCATTAAAATTGTACTTTTGCCAATAAATAGAATTTACAAGACTATCTTACAACATTTAGTGTACTAAGGCAAGCTAAAAAGAGCCTTTTGTTTCGTTCCTTTAACACATTAAATAAATTATTATAGAAAAGAGGATTATAATGCAAAATAACCTAGATATAAAGAAACTTTTGGGAAAAAGAATCAAAGAACTAAGAACAAAAAAACATTTGACGCAAGCTCAACTGGCTGAAATTGTCGGGATGGTCGAAAGAAATTTGAGCAAAATAGAATGCGGTCAAACTTTTGTTACATCTGAAAATTTGTCAAAAATTATCTCTGCTTTAGATATAATACCTGCGGATTTATTTAACTTTGAACATAACAAAGAGAAGGATGAATTAAAGGAAGAATTAATAAATGCTATCAAAGAAGAAAAAATTGATGTGAACATATTGTATCGCATGTATAAATCGTTAAAATAAATTAATATATTTACCAAATCGCAACGAAACAAACTAAAAAAATATCATTATCAAAATTACTTTTTACAACAATGTAAAAAGTGATTTTTGTATGCAAATTTTGTACAAAGAAATAAACCCTTAAAATTCAATGACAATAAAGGTTATGGGCACAATTTTGGCTTTATTCTCCTTAACAATTCTTAATAAAACTCTCTAAAAAAACACGTCAAGTGGCAAAAAACACGCATATATTAGTAAAAGGGTATGTTATTTTCCTTTCTAAAAATGAGTTAAAAATAGGAATAAAAAAGGAGAAAACTATGGAAAAAATTCCAACCATGAAATCAATTAGTGAATGTTCAGAAATTGTCGGGCTAGCAAAATACCATGTCCGTCGGTTAGTTTTACAAGGAAAGGTAAAATATGTTCGTAGCGGCTCGAAATATCTTGTTAATGTTGACAGCCTGATTGAGTACCTGAACAACGGCGAAACACAAAGCGAAACAGAAGACAACAATACAAGTAAAATCAGAAAGGTAGGTGCATAATGGAAGAATATAATTTAGAGAGCCTTTTTGAAGGTACAATTAGCATGTCTGATTCTAAACATGATGAAAATAATTCTAATGAGTTGATGAATTTATGCCAATTATTTCCCGATTTATTTGACTTAACATACAAGTTTAA
>CALURS010000231.1 GCA_944323215.1 Candidatus Gastranaerophilales bacterium
ATAAAAGGGTTACCCTATAGGGTAAAGATTGATGAGTTATTATTTACGGAAGATAATTACGATGTTGTTAAGCAGCTTTTAGAATTTATATTTTCCTATTATGGTGCTAAAGGTGCTAATTCTTATTTTATAAAAGTTAGTGATATTTATTCGGAATTATTAAGCTTACTGGTTACGCAATATAATTTTAGGCAGTGTTCTTACGAGAAGCTTTGGAAAGTCAGCCGTAGAAAGTATGAAGAATATGAGTACAAGATAAAAACCAGAACCTTTAGAAACAGTGATTCACAGTCCGTTTCAATTATGCACAATGAGTCACTAATTTCACATTTTAGAACCTCATTGGCTTTGTCAGCAAATTCGTTTAAAGAACCCTTATGTCCTGGTTTTGCTCAAATCTCTGAGTATAAGTACATTATTGAGGAAACGAATTCTTCAAATGCAATGGCTTATTTATCAATTTCTTCTAAAGATAATGAAAATTATATTTTGGATATTGTTCAAACTGCTTGGTATGAGCTTCCGCTTGATGATATTATTGCTTTTGCTTGTGCAGAGATAAAAAAAAGAAATCTTAATTTCACGCTTTTTGTAAAATCTAAAAAATATACTTATTCAGGGGCTTCTTATGAAGAATTTTTTACTCAAAATAAATTTTTACTATCGCAGACTGATATTTTGTTAATTAAAGATTACTACAAAACCGTACCGTCTAAAAATTTGAGAAGTAAATTTATAATGCTTGGGCAGCCATCATATTAAATATTTTAGAATTTAAGAGTCTCATTTGGTTTTAGGATTATTGCTTGTGCATTGGTTTTATTTTTTACTAGAGTCCTAAACTCCTCAGCATTTGCGTTGATAGCCGGAAATGTATTATAATGCATTGGTATAACTATATTAACTCCAAGTTTTTGTGTAGCTATAGCCGCTTGCTCTATATCCATAGTATAATGTCCTCCAATAGGCAAAAGAGCAATTTCAGGAGTATATAAATCTCGTACAATATCCATCTCTGAGTTTAAACAGGTATCTCCAGCGTGATAAATTCTTACTCCTTCAATATCAAAAACGATACTAGCAGGCATGCCTGTATATATTCCATCTGCTGTTGATGATGAGTGAAAAGCGGGAGTATATACAACCCATCCCCAAGGGAATTCAATTTTGCCTCCAAACGAAATTCCATTACTTATGCTACCTTGGGATAGGCAATAGTTAGCTAATTCAAATATTGCTGTTATTGTTGCTTTGAATTTTTTAGAAAGTTCAATTGCACTACCAATGTGATCGCCGTGTCCGTGAGTTAAAAATATATCTGTTATATCTTGAGGTTCGTATTTCCCTGCCAAAATAAGAAAAGGGTCAACAAGTATATTCCCTTTTTGAGTTCTAAACTCGAATGCGCTGTGCCCTAAATATTTTATTTCCATAAAAGCCCCTTTCTTTATTCAAATATATATTATCATTAAAAGTAATTTTTATAAATCACTTAAATGAAATCTTTAAAGTTTCTTTTTATACTGCCGATAGTTTATCCAGAAAGGTGGTATGTATGGCTAGAATTATTGAAAATGTTGATGGAAAAAGAAAAATGATTAAGTTATCTACGGACGATATAATTAGTGTAATTCGAGAGTATCAATCGATTACTTATGGTTGTAATTCCTTTTCTGATATTCGCTCGGCATTATCTGATACTGTTATTTTTATTCCTGAAGATGTATAAAATATTTTGTTTAAGTAAGTAATATATTATTTACATAATTTTTATTTTATTGTAAAATTATAGAGTGTTTGAAGTATTGTTTTCGTATATACAATTTATAGTTTTTCAAATATCGACACACGGTATGTTGTTCTTTATGGTGCTTTTGGGAGTACCTGCTTTTTGGTTGTTAATTAAGTTAACAAATATATTATACGAAGATAGAGCAATGGCATTATCTTCTGGTCTTTTTGGCTTGTTATCAATAGTAGCAATGATAATGTTTATTACAAATCCGGCACCCGCAGAATTCTATAAGCCTTTGTTATTGCTATTTGCCGGACTTCTTACATTTTTTATAGTTTCGCCTATATTTGCTGAATCTCAAGAGTTTGATATAAATTACCGTAAAAAATATTTTACAATTGATGGTAATACATTTTTGGTAAGTTCTGTTTTGCAAGTAAACGTAAAAAGATGTTTTAATAGGACTAAGCGTTCTTGTATGATGGAATTATTCATTTCCGAAGAAGGTCAGAGATCTCGTTCTATTTATTATGAAACAAATGATATTAACAAGTTTAGAACCGTTGTACAGTGGTTAAAAAAATATACTACTGTGCAATTCGATTCGGAATTTACTCGTCGAAGTATTGAGAGTCCTTCTTTTATTTTGTTATTTGGTGTTGTTGTATTTTCATTATTTGTATTTTGTTTAGTTTTACCGGCAACCGTGTCATTGAATCAAAAACGTGCCGAAAAAACATTGCCTGAGTATAAAATGATTCCTATTCCCAAGGTGCTGACCGAAAATTTAAGGTTGAATACAGGATCTTTAATTGTTGATTCTTTTAAACCTGTATTTTCTAAGTCAGGAATACAGATTATAGTATTTGATGGTGCTCATAGTTCTAATTTTGTTTCTAATTTGAGAAAAGAGCTATATTCATATCCTGATCAAAGTTATGATTATAATATAGTATTTGTCTCTCCAAAAGGAATGATGCTTAAAACTACTTTTGATGGTAAGGTTCCGTTAACTAATTCCTCGGAAAATATATATACTAAATTTATTTTGGATAATTGCAATAAGTTCTGCTTATTGGATAATGAGCTAAAGGTTTTTTATAAAACTGAGTTAGAAACTATTGATCCAAGAATGAGTAATGTTCAGGATGCTATAAATATGCTATCCTATGCATCTGAAAATCGTTTAGTTCAGCGCCAAAAAATTATTGCAGCAAAACAGAAGGCTCTTGAAAGAGAGTTAGAAAGCGAAGAAGAATAAAATCAGGATTTTATTCCTCTTTTTCTAGAGAATTTAAGAAATTTTTATTGCATTCTAGTGTATTTTTATTTGCGGTTATCCCATAGATGGGCTCATTGCTAAAAATATAATTTGCAGCATTTATTATATCTTCT
>CALURS010000232.1 GCA_944323215.1 Candidatus Gastranaerophilales bacterium
TCAAAGCAAAAGTTCATTGTCTTAATTCTCCGGGGATTTTTTCTTATCCTGAGTTTTCTTATGATATGGTTAGAATGGGTATAATTATGTGGGGTTTAAGCCCATATGCTAAAGAGTCTGAAGAAAATCGAAAAATAAAGTCAATGCTTCCTGTTATGGGTTTAAAAGCAAGAATTACAAATATTCATACTTTGAAAAAGGGTGAGGGAATTAGCTACGGGCATATTTATGTAGCAGATGAGGATAAAAAAGTTGCTACAATTCCCTTGGGTTATGCAGACGGGGTCGCAAGGAAGCTGTCAGGTAGGATTTCTGCATTTTTAAACGGAAAACAAATTTTTCAGGTTGGACGTATTACAATGGATCAGATGATGTTTGATATAGAGGGTGTTGAATGTTCAAAGGGAGATATTATTGAGCTTTTGGGTGAAAATAATCAAAATGATACAATAGACACTTGGGCAGAAAAACTTGATACTATTAATTATGAATTAACTTGTAGGTTAAAGATGCGTCTTCCAAGAATTTACGTCAGATAAGGAGATATAATGGATATACAAAATCAAAATAAAAAAACATATTTGTATGATGAACATATAAAATTAAAAGCTAAAATGGTTCCTTTTGGTGGTTGGATAATGCCTGTTCAATATGAAGGAATTATCAAAGAGCATAATGCTACAAGAGAATTTGCAGGACTTTTTGATGTTTCTCATATGGGTGAAGTTTATATAAAAGGAAAAGATAGTCTTGATTATTTGCAAAGTATAGTTCCTCAAAATATTAAAGAATTAAAAGAGGGATGTGCAATGTATTGCCAACTTCCAAACAAAGAGGGCGGATTAATTGATGATTTAATTATTTATAATGTTAAAAACATAGAAATTGAAGCAGATTATTTTATTGTTATAAATGCTTCAAGAATAGATGTTGATATTCCTTTTATGAAGGAAGAATCTAAAAAATTTGAAGTTGAAGTTATAAATAAAAGTGATGATTTTTCAATGTTGGCACTTCAAGGTCCTAATTCTAAGCTTATAATAAAACAATTAGGAGTTGAATTAGATGAGCAACCATAGTTTTTTACAATTAAAGAAACTGAGCTAGATAAAATACCTGTACTATTAACAAGAACAGGATATACCGGCGAAGATGGTTTTGAGATAGTTTTTGAGAATAAATATGCTGAGGAACTTTGGAATAAAATTTTGTCTTATCATAAAGAATACGGAGTTGTGCCGGTTGGACTTGGTGCAAGAGACACCTTGAGACTTGAAGCAGGCTTGCCTTTGTATGGACATGAATTAAATGAGAAGACTACTCCAATTGAATCTTCTTTAGGTTTTTTTGTTCCAAAAGATAAAAACGAAGAATATAACGGAAAAAGTTTGATTTTAGCCCAAAAACTAAAACAAAAGCCGCTCAGAAAGAAGCTTTTTGCTTTTGTAATGGAAGATAGGCAAATTGCAAGAAATGATTATGAAGTCTATATAGATGGGAAAAAAGCAGGTTATGTTACATCAGGCGCCCCTAGTCCTACATTGGGAAAAAATATAGGTTTTTGTATGATTGATTTTGAAAATTTAACACCAAGCTTGGTTACAAGACTTAACAATCCTCAAGAAAGTCTTGGCATGAATATACAAGTTATGGTAAGAAATAAATTATGTAATGCAAAATTAACGAAAAAACCATTTGTTAAAAAGAATTATGAGAAATAGGAGATAAGAATGAATATACCGGAAGGAATTTTATGTTCTAAAACTCATGAGTGGGTTTTAGAAGGAGATGGTAACGTTACAGTTGGTCTTACGGACTGGGCGGTAGAACAACTAGGAGATGTTGTTTTTATTGAACTTCCAGAAGTTGGTTCTAATTATTCAAAAGACGAAGTTTTTGCTACAATAGAGTCTGTTAAGGCAGCAAGTGAAATTTATATGCCTATATCAGGAGAAATAATTGAAGTAAATGAACAGCTTATTAATTCGCCTGAGTTGATAAATGAAGATTCTTATGCTGCTTGGCTTGTGAAAGTTAAACCTTCAAATTTTCAAGAAGATACAGAAGGTTTAATGGAATACGATGATTATAAAGACGAAGTTCAATAGAAGAAGGAATTGATGTATAATTACGAAGCGTTGTCCGATGAAGATAGAGCTCAAATGCTCGAGATTATTGGGGTAAAATCTGTTGAGGAACTTTACTGTTCTATACCAGAGGATGCAAGGATGAATTCTCTTGATTTATCTGATGGAGCAGACGAAATTAAGGCTCAAAAGAATCTGGAAAAAATTGCAAAGATGAATAAAACCGATTATCTTTGTTTTATGGGTTCCGGTGCAAAAAGAAGATTTATACCTCCCGTTTTAGCTGATTTAGCTTCAAGATTTGAATTTCTTTCTTGCTATACGCCTTATCAAGCCGAAATTTCACAAGGTTCTTTAAGGGCTATGTATGAGTTTCAATCTGTTATTTGTAATTTAGTCAATCAAGATGTTTCAAATGCGTCTGTATATGACGGAGCAAGCGCTTGCGCTGAAGCTATTTTAATGGCTTCCAGATTGACAAAAAAAAGAAAAGCTTTTGTTAGTTCTGATTTAAATTCGAATTATCTTGAAGTAATTAAAACTTATTTATGGGCAAACGATATTGAGCTTATTATTGGAGAGGATACTAATGACAGTGAATTGTGTGCAAAATTATATCAAACTCCAAATAAATACGGCGAATTGAAAGAAATGCCTGAAAAAAATTCAAAAGAGCTTATTATAGCTTGTGTTGATTTAATGTCTTGTGTTTTGTATGAACCTCCCAAGGCAGATATAACTGTTGGAGATGTTCAGTCCTTTGGAATTGGACTTAACTTTGGTGGTGCCTATGCAGGATTTATTGCATGTAAAGATGAATATAAGCGACAACTACCCGGAAGAATATCGGGAAAAACAGTTGATAAAAATGGAAAAGTTGCTTATTGTTTAACTCTTCAAGCAAGAGAACAACACATTAGACGTGAAAAGGCTACATCTAATATATGCTCTAATCAGGCTTTGGTTGCTTTTTTGTCAAATTTATATGCAAGAGTTATGGGAAGAGATGTTCTTGTAAAAATTGCAAATGCTGCATATGAT
>CALURS010000233.1 GCA_944323215.1 Candidatus Gastranaerophilales bacterium
AAGCTATGACGGTCTTGATATAGGAAATACCTATGTTGAAATAGATTTGACAGGTCAGCATCTTTTTCTTTACAAGCATCTAATAATTCTTTACTGGTCATTTCTTTCATTGCTTTAGTTTTGGGCGTTTTGACTATACGTGGTTATCTATAATTCTTTGATTGTTTTTGGTGATATTATAACCAGATTAGGAATTAATGATAGGTAAGATAAGTCAAATATTCCCTGATGAGTTTCTCCGTCATTTCCAACAATTCCTGCTCTATCTATGGCAAATATGACATGCAGTTTTTGCATACATACATCATGAATAATTTGGTCAAATCCTCTTTGTAAAAACGTTGAATATATGGCTAAAACAGGAATTAATCCTCCAGATGCAAGGCCTGAGGCAAAAGTTACTGCATGTTCTTCCGCTATTCCAACATCAAAGCTTCTGTTCGGATATTTTTGAAAAAACTCTAGTAGACCTACTCCATCTTTCATAGCAGCCGTAATTGCTACTAACTTCTCATTTTGAGAGGCTAATTTTACCATTGCTTTACCAAAGAAACTCGAATACGTTTCTTTTTTGTCTTTTACTACTCCTTTTTTCGGATCAAATGGTGGAACTGCATGATATATATCAGGGTTTAGAATTGCTGGCTGATAACCATATCCTTTTTTGGTTACTACATGAATGATAATGGGATTGTTTATGTTTTTTGCTCTTCTAAATACTTTTGTCATAAGTGAGATGTCATGGCCATCAATTGGTCCTATATAGGTTAATCCCATAGCTTCAAAATATTGTGAAGGGACTAAAAAAGTTCTGATTCCATCCTTTATCCTTGATAAGATTTTGAAAGAGACATTACCTACTTTTGTGTCATCTAGACAGTGTTTCACTTTATTTTTTAGTTTTAAATATTTTTCATTTATACTTATTCTACTTAAGTAACTCGAGATTCCTCCAACGTTGTTGGAAATACTCATTCCGTTATCATTTAAAATGATAATCATTTTTGTTTTGTTATATCCTAAATCATTGATTGCTTCAAGACTCATTCCATTGCTAATCGATCCATCACCAATTACTGATATTACATTATATGTTTCTTTTTTTATATCACGTGCTCTTGCCATTCCTAATGCTGCTGATATTGAAGTACTGCTGTGTCCTGTTTCAAAAAAATCATATTTGCTTTCTTTTCTATAGGGAAATCCTCTTAATCCTTTATATTTTCTTAATCTATCAAATTCCTTTTTTCTACCTGTTAATATTTTATATACATAGCTTTGATGTCCTACATCAAATATCACTTTATCTTCATCAAAATCAAAGCTCGAAAGAAGAGCAATTGTCAGTTCAACAACTCCTAAATTAGAAGCTAAGTGGCCTCCATTTGCAGATACTTTTTCGATAAGAAATTCTCTTATATCTGTTGCTAAAATTTTTTTTTCTTTTATCGTTAAATGATTTAAGTCTTTTGGATTGTTTACTTTATCTAATATCATGATGACTCCTTCTTTTTGTGATATTGAAAATTTTGTGTCAACTATTTTTAAAATGATATTTGTCTTATTATCTATATATTATATTATTTTCTTACTTTCATAGCAATGATATTTTTTTATTTTAAGGTTCTGGTATGATTAATTTATGATAATGTCTTAAGTGTTAACTTTTGAAAATGTCTCAAGTTAATATATAATATGTCACTGGGGTGACATAAATGAGAAAGGTAGAATTAAGAATGAACGAAAAAGAAAAATACGATGTTATCAAAGAATTAGTAGATCATAACGGTAACAAAAATCGAGCTACTAAGAAACTCGGTATATCTAGAAGACAAATTAATCGTCTTATTATCAAATATAAGGAGAAAGGCAAATCTGGTTTTGTTCACGGTAACCGTGGACATGCCCCTTCAAAAGCATTAGATCCGTCAATCTCCGAAGATATTATACTATTATATAAGAACAAATATCAAGACTGGAATTTTAATCACTTTAAAGATTTTCTTAAAAAGGATGAAATGATTGATGTATCTTATGACTTTATTTACAAAACTTTGACTAAAGCTGGTATATTATCTCCTAAAGCCAGAAAGAAAACTAAAAAGAAATATACTAAGCAAAAATTACTTCGAGAAAAGAAAATTAATCTTGCCATGAGTGACGAACAAATTGAAACTATTATTAGTCATGAAGTTGCTTTGGAGGATTCTCACCCTAGAGGTGAAAAACCTAAATACTTCGGTGAGGTTATTGAACAAGATGGTTCTATTCATTTATGGTTTGGTGGTATTAAAACTTGCTTGCATCTTGCTATTGATAAAGCAACTTCTACTATTGTTGGTGCTTGGTTTGATAAGCAGGAAACTCTAAATGGCTATTATCATGTTTTATATCAAATATTAACTAATTATGGTATTCCTTATAAGTTTTTTACTGATAATCGTACTGTATTTAACTATATGTCTTTAAATCCAGATAAAAGAACTAGTGATAAAGATGTTTTAACTCAATATGGCTATGCTTGTAAACAATTAGGTATAGAACTTGAAACATCTTCTGTCTCTCAAGCTAAAGGCTTAATAGAACGCACTAACGGCACTTTCCAAGGTAGATTAGTTAATGAGTTAAAGCTACAAGGTATCACTACCATTGAAGAAGCTAACAAGTATTTAACAGAAATTTTTGTCCCTGATTTCAACAAAAAATTTGCCATGGATTATAAGAAGTTTTCTAGTGTATTTGAATTGTCCCCTTCTTTAGAAAAAATCAATTATACTCTTGCTGTTTTAACTCCTAGAAAAATAGATAACGGCAACTCTATTAAATATCAAAATAAGTACTATCAGCCATACCAAGGCAATAATTTAAAATGTTTTCTACCAAAAACAGAATGTTTGGTTATTAAAGCATATAATGGTCAATTACTAGTAACAATTGATGAACAAGTATATGAATTAAAAGAACTATCTAGAAATGAAATATTTTCTAAAGAATTTGATGAAATTATTGAAGTTAAAGAAAAGAAAAAATATATTCCTCCAATGACTCATCCATGGAAAATAGAATATTTTAAAAAGCAATTAAAAAAAGCACATACAGAACATGTATA
>CALURS010000234.1 GCA_944323215.1 Candidatus Gastranaerophilales bacterium
ATAAAAAAGCAATATTATTCTGTAATACAGGTTACACAAGTTACTTGGCTTCAAGAATTTTAATACAAAGTGGTTTTAATAATGTATATTCGCTTATGGGCGGATTTGAGTTATATAGAGAATTAACGAGAGAAGCTGATAAAAAAGTGCCTGTTTTTGCAAATCAAATTACAGATAATAATAATTCTGTTAAAATCGATGCAACAGGTTTACAATGTCCGGGGCCTGTAATGAAATTGTCTGAAAATTTAAAAGATGCAAGAGATGGAGATGTCTTTGAAATTTCTGCAACTGATAGAGGCTTTAAATCAGATGTTGTTTCTTGGTGCGAGTCCACCGGAAATAGTCTTTTGAATTTAGTGGTAAATGATAAAACTATTGTTGCTACAATTAGAAAAGGTAGTAAAAAAGATGCAAAGAAAGAAAATACAAATGCTCAAACCATAGTAGTATTTTCAAGTGATTTAGATAAAGCTCTTGCCTCTTTTATTATTGCAAATGGTGCAAAGGCACTTGGTAAAGATGTTACAATGTTTTTTACTTTTTGGGGATTGAATATTTTAAGAAAAGCAGATGTTAAAGTTAAAAAAGGTTTTATAGATACACTATTTTCTTATATGATGCCAAAAGGAATAGATAAATTATCATTGTCAAAAATGAATATGCTTGGTATGGGTTCAATGATGATGAAGTATGTTATGAAAAATAAAAAAGTTTCAACTTTAAGAGAATTAATGTTTGAAGCCAAAAAAAGCGGAGTAAAATTTATTGCTTGTAATATGTCTATGGATGTAATGGGTATAAAGGAAGAAGAATTGATTGACGGAGTTGAAATAGGCGGCGTTGCAAAATATATTCAAGAATCTGAAAAATCAAATTCTAATTTATTTATATAAAAGCATATAATTTGCAAATATTAAAAATTTATATTATTATCAAAATGTTTATCAAACGTGAGAAATAAATGGATTTAAAACTAACTTTTAATCTTGTTTTTATAGTATTTTTACTTTTTGTAAACGGTTTTTTTGTAGCGGCTGAGTTTGCGTTGGTTGGTGTCAGAAAAACCAGAATTTGTCAGTTAGCTAATGAAGGAAATTTTAATGCTAAGTTGGCATTAGATGCAGTTAAAAATATAGATAGATATATTGCTGCTATACAATTAGGTATCACTATTGCTAGTCTTGGTATAGGTTGGGTTGGAGAATCAACTTTGGCAAAGGTGTTGTTGCCATTGTTTAAGTTTTTGCCTGTCAACTATGACACCATTGCTGCTCATACGGTTGCCGTTGCGGTTGCTTTTAGCGTTATTACTGTTTTACATGTTGTAATAGGTGAACTTATGCCAAAATCAATTGCACTTCAGTATCCTGAAAATACGACTTTGTTTGTTGCTAAGCCAATGTTTATTGTAACAAGGCTTTTTGCACCTATGATAGTTGTTTTAAACGGGTTAGGTAATTTTCTTTTAAAATTATTAAAAATTGAACCTGCAAGTGAAAAAAGCAGAGCATGCAGTAGTGAAGAATTGAATATGCTTATAGACGCCAGCTGTAAGGGCGGCGTTATAAAAGAGCAAGAAGCTGAAATGTTACAAAATGTTTTTAAATTTTCAGAACTTAACGTTTCGCAGATAATGAAGCCAAGAATGGAAATGGTTTGTATATCTGAAGATATATCAATGCAAGAGTTAAATGAAATAATAATTGAAAATCAATTCACCAGATATCCTGTTTATAAGGATGATTTAGATCATATCATAGGTTTTTTACATATGAAGGATTTGTATTTGCCTATTATAAATAATCAAGAAATAAAGATATCTGAAATTCTAAGAAAGCCTTTGTATATTCCTGAAACGATGTCTGTTGAAAAGCTTAATATGGAATTTCAAAAAAAACATTCTCAAATGGCGATTGTCGTGGATGAATTTGGCGGTACAAGCGGTCTTATTACACATGAAGATGTTCTAGAGGAAATTTTTGGGGATGTTCAGGATGAATTTGATGATGAAAATAATGATTTAATTAAAAAAATTAATGAAAACGAATTTGAAATTTTGGGAAAAACCAGAATAGATGAATTTGAAGATTATTTTAAAATTGAATTGAAAGAAGATGAAAGTGTTAATACTATAAGCGGTTATTTCGTAAAAAAATTTGGTAAAATGGCAAAAATAAATGATGAAATAACAGATGAATATTTTACATATAAAGTAATTGACGCTGAAAGTATGAAAATATTAAAATTAAAAGTAACTAAACAGTTTTTTGAGTAATTTTTTGTTTACAAAAATTTATATTTTGTGATTTTTATTTAAGTATTTTCGAAAAATAGTCGATAAAATAAATCATTATTAAGTGAAAAAGAGATTTATTTATGTCTTATGATGCAAATATAGACAATTTATTTAGGAATGGTAAAGCTACATCTGGAAGCAATAAGGTAACACAAGGTAAGAATGAAGAACTTATAGAAGTTTTTGGTTCTGAAATACCGGTTTATGCACCTTTTAAGTACAGTACTGAAATGCAAAGTGCATCAACACAAAAAGAAAGAGATATAAATTTATTTTTAACAACCAAGGATTTTGAAGAAACTTTGAAATATTATTATCCCGGAGAAAGACCGGATATAGCCGGTTATGCTTCAACAGTTGGACCTGTTTATTATGAACAATTCAGCAGATTAAATGATATATTGATTGATAAAAATAATAAGTATGAATTTTTAGCGATGATTTTTAATCACTATAAAAGTAAAGGAGATGAAGAAAATTATCTAAAAACTCTTGATGTTTTGCAGTTTTTCAATTATTCACCCAGTACTTATGGTTGTGATGGAAATTATGGAAATTCAGTTGATGATTTAGAACGATTTACAACAGATGTTGCAAATGTAGAATTTGCAGAATATGCTGCGTATTTGTCTTTACCTGAGAGTGATTATGGTATTCAGACGGATAAAAATGGTAATTTTACTTCTATGTTTGTAAAATTGGATGGAATTACATATTCAGTTGAGCAAAAATATTTTGAAGATAGCTCTTATCCTTTAGCAAGGAGAGACACGAACTGATGAAAACGCCCCAACAACTCCTCCTCT
>CALURS010000235.1 GCA_944323215.1 Candidatus Gastranaerophilales bacterium
CGAACGCGCGACCTATCCCTTAAAAGGGGAGTGCTCTACCTGCTGAGCTACAAGCGCTTATTATACTTTCAACTGTTCGCTATTCAGCCTGCTATTCGTTGTTTCGGCTGCCAACTATTTCAATATACCAAGAACATTTTTTACCGTCAAGAGATTTTTTTTTTAATTTTTTAAAATATTCATATACTCTCTATGTATTTTTACATTGTGTACTCTTATATAATCTATTCCTTTATCTATTAATCCTGAATTTATTGCTAAAGTGTATATATCTTTTGTTCGATTATCACCCTCGCCTAAAAAGCTCTTTCTTGAAACTCCAACCATTATAGGATAACCTAATGCCTTGAATTCCTCTATCCTTTTGATTATTTCTAGATTGTTCTCCTTTGTTTTTCCAAAACCTATCCCAGGGTCTATTATTATTCCTTCAATCCCCATACTGTGTGCATATTTAATTTTATTGCTTAAACTAAGGTATATTTCTTCTATTACATCTTTATACTTTGGTGCTACCTGCATCTTGTCTGGTGTGCCAAGAGAATGCTGAATAATTATTTTTGCCTTATATTGCCCAATCGTTTCTGCCATCTTTGCATCATATTCTAACCCTGATACGTCATTTATTATGTACTCTCCACGCTTTAGGACTTCATCTGCCACAATGTGTGAGCGTGTATCAATACTGATTGGTATAGTTATATTTTCTTTTTCTATAAAGTTTAATATTGGTAAAATTCGCTCTAACTGGGTACTTGCATTAACCGGATTTGAAAATGGCTTTGTAGATTCTGCTCCTATATCGATTCCGTCTGCTCCATCATTAATTAGTTCTATAAGATGTTGTTTAGCTTTCTCTGTATCAAGAAACATTCCTCCGTCTGAAAAAGAATTTTCCGTGATGTTTAATATCCCTATAATTTTTGTTTCTTTAGCAGCAGCGTAGTCGCATAAGTCTAACAGCTCTTTTGCCAATTCTTTTAAGCTAAATGGCTGAAATACTAACTTTTGAGCAATCTTTTTTATCTCAGAGATACTACCTGTTAGAATTATATTTGAATTGTCAATTTTTCCTGTTATGACTTCTCTATGTGTCATACAGTCCGCTCCTGATGAAATTGCCGTTTGCTTTAATATGTTGGCTTGTGCAGGATTGAGACCATATATCTTTATTAATTTGTAATCAAGTTTTGAACTCGCTTGACTAATATAAGAAGAGTCAAACCCAATTCGGGTCAACTCTTCTTCTTTATTGATATTCTTTAGTTCCCTTAAAACAAATTCTTTCAATCTATTCTTCACTCTCTAATGATTGATGCCCTGTTTTATGTGATTTTAAGGTCACACCCCTCTTAGAGGTTTGTATAAATTCAATCATATCATCAACCAGCTGGTTAGTTGGTAGTTCTTTTCTTATTTTTTCTATAGCCTGTGAAGTATTGTACTCTTCCGAAATTAAGAGTTTAAATGCTTCATTTGCAACTAATCTGTCTTCTTGAGAAATCCCTCTTCTCTTTAGTGCAACTACATTTAGACCTCTTGGAATAGGTGGTCTCCCTTCACCTTTCGAGTACGGTAAAATATCTTGTCTTGCTGCTGAAAAACCACTTATGATAGCCATTTTCCCAATTCTGATGTTTTGATGGAATACGCTCATCCCACCAACAAATGCTCCAAAACCAACGTGAACATGACCGCCTAACGTTACAAGATTTGCTAATATAACTTGATCCTCTAGTACACAGTTATGCGCAACGTGTGAGCCAACCATCAACAAACATTTGTTTCCAACTCTTGTTGTAAAATCTCCGCAAGCGGCTCCCCTGTGTATGGTTACGTTTTCTTTTATGATTGTATCATTTCCGATTACAACCTTTGTTGCCTCTCCTTTATAACCTAAGTCCTGCGGCTCAGAACCAATTGTCGCAAATGGCGATATTGTACATCTTTCACCTATTTCGGCATATTCTATATAAGCGTTGGCTATAACTCTTGTTTTACTGCCTATTACAACGTTTTCTCCAATTACTACATTAGGTCCAATTATTGCATCTTCTGCTATCTTTGCACTTGGATGGATTATTGCGGTCTTGTCTATCATTTTTTGCTCCTCTGTTTACTATTCTTTACCATATTAGTATAGTATAAAAATTCATATTCTTTTTATTTTTTATATTATTTTAATATCAAAACTCCCTCCTAAAATAGGAGGGAGTTTTATATTCGTTTGATTTTAATTTGTTACGCTTTTGGAGGCGTTTGTTGGCTCATTACTTCAATCATACCCCTAAAATCCGGAGTTTTATTTCCTTTTGCCAGTGTCATCCCTCCAAAGCCTAATGTGGTTAATGCTAATGGCGCAATTGATAGTGCTCTGCTCCATTTACCCTTTAACAAGGTCCCACCTAGTAATGCTAATATTGATGCAGCTGTTACTGTCCCACCTAAAATGTTTTTCTTTACTACAGCTTTTTTGTGCTGTGTTTCTAATTGTTTTACAAATTCGTCAATTTCAGGATTTTGTGCTGTACCTGCAGGTTTCGTTGCCGGTTGATTTTTCGCAGGTGCTATCGGTTGCGCATATCCTGTTGCTGCATTTGGAGAAACTCCTTGTACCATATCTGTTCCTTCCTTTCCTTATAATTCATTAGACATGATTATAAACATAACTAACCTTATTTATATAAAAAATTTCGTTTAATTTTTATTGCTATTTATTCTTGCTTTGTAAACAAAAATTTACAATTATTTTTTTTATTTTAACTGTTGAATTTTAATATTTAGCAAATATAATTAATTTGTACCCTAACTAGTTCGGGATGTAGCGCAGCTTGGTAGCGCACCTCGCTTGGGACGAGGGGGTCGCACGTTCAAATCGTGTCATCCCGACCATTTGAAAGAGCTTCAATAAAGAAGCTCTTTTTTAGTATTTTATTACTAAAAAAGCGGAGTCTGTATAAACTCCGCTTTTGCTCGTTATATTGTTATTTTAGGTTTAGCAGCAGCAACAAACTTTGTTACCTGTTTTCTTTTGTCCGTTGAATGCCTTTAAACCACGATATCCCGCTGCTGAT
>CALURS010000236.1 GCA_944323215.1 Candidatus Gastranaerophilales bacterium
ATTACCCGAAGACAATCGAGACATTATTCTACTGCGTTGATCTTGTGTGGCTCTATATTCGGCAACGCCGGTACAACTTTCAATTATTCGTGAGTTACTACTTTTATTGCTCGAATTCAGTCGCACCATACTAAAATGTGACAGTATTATTTGCATAGTGCAAGGATTGGCAAAATATAACACTTTCTCTACGATCGCTTTAGAACCTAGAATTTTTTTTAAATCTGCGTTAACTTTATTATAATCTGAATACGGATATTCTTCTGTATCGCAAAGCACTAACACCAAATCGTTCCTTGTATTGTTGTATTCATATTGATAAACAGCGGCTATATTATTAATAGACTTTGCGTTTTTAAGACATATTGTATAGGCATTATCAAATACCTTAAGCTCAACTAAACGCGACAAATAATCCACTTCTTCATAACCTTCACAGACTATACAAATCCGTTTGCTCATCCTTATCGTTTTACTCATCGCTGCCACCTTCTAATAAAATGCCAATAAGATCAGGATCAGCTATAGCACCAAAATCGCCACTATCATAATGATTGATCACGTCACTTTCGCTTCTAAAGCCCTCTGTGGATTTAAAATCATCCAAAGAGTAGATTTCAACATTTCCCTCATCGTTACGATTAACAAAATGTATCTGATCTTTTCTAAACAGCCTCTTACAGTCAAGTAGCATAATATCATGAGCAGTAAATATTAACTGCGCATTCTTATTTGCAATATTATTAAACATAGCCACTATTGCACGTGTCAATTTATAATGTAAACTGCTGTCCAATTCGTCAACGACAAGTATTTTGCCCTGCTCAAGAGCCTCAACTATATACCCTGCCAATGCCGCTATTTTTTTTGTTCCTGTAGAATCGAAAAAAATGCTAGGGACTTCTTTGCCTTTATGAGTAGATGTAATACCTAATAATTCTGTAAACATCTTCTGAACCATCAGCACTTCTTCCTGAGGCATATTCAAAGGGGTACGCATTTGAGTCATACTAGTCGAAGTTGGCTTTTTATAAGTATAGTCTTCTATTTCGACATCTGCTCGACTTATTAAATCTACTACTCTCTTTTTAACATTATCATCTTTTTTTAACATCCCTAATGTTTTTTCTATGGGGATATTATTCATATCGATAACTTCGATTTTTTCAGCAAAACTTCTAAACAAATTCCTTATACATTTAATTGAACTGTACTTGTCCTGGTTAAGTACATACACTAAAAGATTATCCCCGGACACCAGTGACATTGCATTTTCTATTTCCTTATTTTCAGGAAATTTAGTTATATGATTTTCAAAATCTTTTAAAAATATCGTTTTTACTTTGCCTTTATCCCTACCGTCTAAAATATGCTCAGAAAATTTTTCATATACAAATTTGCGAGCAGAACCATTTATTTGCTTTCCGTCATATTTGACATTGTATTCATATACATGTTCATCTACAGAAAATGTAATACCGAATTCACAAACTTTAGAATTGGAATAAATATTCGGTGATACATTTGCTGCCACACTGAGAAGAATATTTTTGATTGACAGGATTGCACGTGCCAAACATGTCTTTCCGACATTGTTAGGGCCATATAAACAAGCGGACTTAACAATGCGTAAACTTTTGACATCGTAAGTATTAGTCAACATTCTTTTTATTTTTTTATTTGCAAACATAGAGAGTTCAACTGTTTTTGAAAAAGCAAGAAAATTACCGACTCTTACCGATATGATATGTGCATTCATATACTACTCCTTTTACTCGATCATTATATTACCAAAAAACATTTTATGCAATAATTTTGCACAAAATTATTATTTTGAATGAATTATAGGCGGTATTCCTCAATTTTGTGTTAAATTATGTCGCAAATTGGCGACGCAAGATTGCACCATCACTTAAAAAATATTTTATTGCGCTTCGTTTGCTTCTCATTTCCCTCCAATGTGAAATTAATTATGTCACTTTCAAAAAGCAACAACATTTTTTTGCAGCCAGTTTTCACATGGCAATTTACCACGTAAATATTCATCACTTTCGATTACAAAATATTTTTTAAAGCGTATGCTCACATACTCAGCAAAATCACTATTCCTTTTTAAATCATAATAATCACTCAACTGAATTCTAAATTTTCGCGAGTATGGTTGAATTATAGCGTACCGCCTTATATACTTAAGCATTAACTATCTTCATCAACAAATCAAATAATGGTACAAAATTGACAAATGCCTCCGCCGGCAAAGTGGGGACAATCCTCTCCGCAAAAAACATTTTTGTGGACTTATCTATACGTCCAAACCACAATTCACTCAAAAGTTCTTCTCGTATGACCTTATTCTGGAAGATGGTATGCGTTTTGCCTTTCTCGACAATTAATTTTCTACCCTCTAGTTCAGTAAACAAATATTTCTCATCGAACAGAAACTCTATACATAGATTATTATGCTCGATAAATACTTTTTTGCTATCTGGTGCAGGCAAGCGAATTGCATAAGCTTTGCAATTCCTCGATTTCTTGAAAGCTCCACTTGCATCCGAACTGAACATTTTCAATGATTCGTACGCTTTGCTCCCGGCCTCATCATAATCAAAAAGCCCTATTACGACATTAGGAGCATCGAATGTATGGTTTTCCAAATAATTTTTCAAAATACCACAACCAGCTTCTTTACCCTCGCCACCGATATCACAGCTCTTAATAGAAAACGGCATTTCTTTACCCGTGTAAAGTTTTTCCCATGCGGTTCGCAATATCAAAACATCAGTCTCACCTTCGGTAATTAGTACGGGCAACTCAATTGATTTAATTCTTTCCCTAATCAATTTAACTTCTTCTAATGAATTATCAAGTTCTTTCTTCTTTTTTACATATTCATTAAACAACTCTTCCTGTAAACGAAAGTATCCGAGTTTAATTTCAACGTCCGGCTTCGCTCCTGCTTTCTTCGCTTCATAAATTACCGTTTTGTTTGAGTCGTTAAAGCATCGATACAAGGCGACATCATCTTTATCTAGGTTTATAAAAGCAGGAGAATGAGACGTTACAAATATCATC
>CALURS010000237.1 GCA_944323215.1 Candidatus Gastranaerophilales bacterium
CACCCTGATTATCAATGCACACCCAAGCTAATACCCGCTATGGCTTCTATGATGGCTTTTGAAGGATACGATGCCGTTATTGCCTCCAGAATGCTTGGAAACGGTGCACTCAAAGGAGGTATGCCTTTCTATAAATTCATTGCAAACAAATTTCTTACTGTTTTCGAAAATTTAATGCTTAACGAAAACCTAACTGAATACCACACAGGTTTTAGAGGCTTTACTAAACAAGTCTTAGAAACACTCCCCCTTGAATCCTGCAGCGATGATTTTTGCTTCGATAACGAAATGCTTGCACTCATTTTCTGGTATAACTTCAAAATCGGCGAAATCTCCTGCCCAACTAAATATTTTAAAGAAGCATCATCTATTAATTTTATAAGATCTTGTAAGTATGGCTTTGAAGTACTTTATGTTAGTATTATATATAGAATTTCTAGGCTTGGTATAAAACTTGGAATTTTTAAAGATAATCTTAAAAAACTTGATATTAATTCAGAAATTAAATACTACTATAAAAAGGAAAATAATTAGGATGGCTGATATAAAACTAATCGGAACTGATGTAGATGGTACTTTAACAGATGCAGGAATGTATTATACCGCAGACGGGGATGTTATGAAAAAATTTAATACCCACGATGGTATGGGACTCAAATTATGTCAGGCAGCTGGTATTAAAACCGCTATTCTAACTTCCGAAAATACCCCTATCGTTGCTAAAAGAGCTGAAAAACTCAAAATAGATTACCTGTTCCAAGGTATGAAATCTAAGTTAGAAGTCATTACAAATCTTTGCAACGAATTAGGTATAACCCTTGATAATGTTGCTTATATCGGTGATGATGTCAATGACTACGAAATTCTATCAGCCGTCGGACTTAAAGCTTGTCCTGCTGATGCTATGCCTAAAATTAAAAATATCCCAAACATTAAAATTATGTCTCTTAAAGGCGGAGAAGGAGCTGTTAGAGAGTTCATTGATAACTATGTTCTGGTAGATTAAACTATAACCTGTTTAGTTTCTTAAACAAATACTCTAGTTTCTTTAAATCAGTACCTATTCCTGTTAATAACAAAACAGATCCATCGTTTGCACGTTCATCCTCTATCTTGTTTTTGTATAAATACTCTGATAGCTCATACCCAGTCATACCTTGTTTTTTTATTACAATTTTGGTTATGTCTGACTCAAAAAAATCAACTTTAGTACACTCAGCCTTTAATGTTTGTATCATATCTATTAGTTGTTCAATCTTATTACGTCCCTTTATAGAGTTAAGATATTTAATATTTGCCTCAATACTTGCCAATAACGGGTATGAAGGAGATGTTGTATTTATTATAGATAAAGCTCTATCAATATCTAAATCAGTGTTTGTATGTAATAACGCCGTAGGATTCAGTCCGCCTGCTGTCTTATGCAAAGATTGAACCGTAAAGTCAGCATAATTAACAGCACTTAACGGCAATCTACCACTAAATGGATACAACGCCCCGTGTGCTTCGTCTACTATCAAATACGTACCATATCTATGACATAACTCTACAAGCTTAGGAATATCTGATACAACTCCCTCATAGTGCGGAGATGTAACAATTACGGCTTTTATATCACCTTTTTTTAAGTATCGCTCAAGATTTTCTGGCGTAATACAAGAAGGAATTCCCCATTCTTCTATTAATGGTATTGAATACTCAACAATATTAGCATTTGCAAGCAAACAAGCATTTCTATGACAAGGATGCGATTTATCCCATATTAATACTTTTTCCCCAGACTTTACACACGTTAAAACAGAGGCAATTATACCACTGGTAGAACCGTTTGTTAAATATTTGGTATTTACTGTCCCATATTTTTCACTTGACCTCTTTTCACTTATACTAAGAGCCTCTTGTGGCCCGTAAAAATCAGTTTCCGATATATCATGCTTATAAAATTGATAATACTTGTGCTTAATACAAATTTTTCCACCATGACTTGGGGTTGTAAAAAATTTTATATCCGGTTTCTTTCCTAATATACTATTCAAATCTTGTTTCAAAACTTTTTCTCTCTTTAAAAACTATTCAACTTTAGGCTCTTTATTTTTGTTATCTTCATCCTGAGGCATTTGTATTTGAATTTCTTCCGGCGGAAGCTCAACTTCCGGAGATAATTTTTTACTTAATTCCGCCATTGTCATATTTTTATCAATTTTTTTCAGTTCACTCATTACTGCTGACTGGTAGTCTGAATCCGCAAGATTTTTGGGTTTATCCAATATTGTTCCCATCATTCTTCCAAGCAAACCCATTACTATCGTTGCCGGAACAATCCTTGACATCATTGATACTATCGCACGCATATCAAAATAATCATACTGAAAAACACAAATTCCTGATAATATCAAAAATGTTAATAATGCAAAACTCGAACATAAAGTACTTTTTAAATCCATACTACTTGTTTATATTCTCCATGTTTTTCTTCATACAGAACTGAACTAAAGTCATCTTATCTACGTTACTCAAACACGTAAATCTGCCTGATATAGTATAAACTCCGGCATCATTTTTTTCTACCCTAATAAGCCTATACTTACATTTAATTATTAATTCACTTTCTAATTTTAATGTTACATCATATTCGTTTTCTATGTTAATATTCTCCTTAGTGGAAATTTTCATACCACCGGCAGAAATATCTAGTGTTCTTGCCTTATATACACAACCATTACAAGATAACTCTATATCTGAAAGGAAGGTGATACGAGTAAATTTTCTTCTTTGCAAAAATCTATGTTTAATTGGGTTGGCTATTGATATTACATTATTAGTTAAATCTTTTATGTAAGATTCAAAGTACAAATATCCATTATCAGTTAACGAATAAAAATCGCAAATATGATTCTGAATAAGTCCTTTGGGTTGATACTTAAGCTCCATTGTAAATCCTTCCATATCAACACTTAAAACTTTACCTTTATTAGAATTTTTAAAATCTTGCGGAACAATATCTACAATTTGATCTTTTTTTATAAGTTCTCTCATATACCTTCCTTTCTGGTATTTATTTATAT
>CALURS010000238.1 GCA_944323215.1 Candidatus Gastranaerophilales bacterium
GAATGTTTTTCCAAGATTTTATTTCAGCTTTAGTGGAATTGTTTACAATATAAGGCTTTTCTATGTTTAAATAACATTTATAAATATTTTTATATCTCCCATCAGCTGAATCTGATAAGTCACCAACCCCCAGCTCAGTATAACCTTTAGCAATGTTTATATTTGAAGTAAAATAATTTACATTGCTAGTATTAAATTTATATTCTCCAAATTGAGACTTGTTTGTATTACTTGGAGAAAATTCTAAAAAACCTGGACTTGGAGTGCCGTGATAGCATACCAGTAATTTCCCTTTGGAATCTCTAGCTTTGGAATGTTTGAAAAAATTAATTTGTTCTTCTGACAGCTTATTACCCTCACTGTCAAATTCTTCTTCATTAGATTCTTCTAGTATGGTAACTAAATTTTCTTGAATAGGAGGTAGTTTAAACCTTTTTAATCTAATAGTATCACGTAATATTTTTTGGTATTTTTTAGATAATGTACCCGCATAACTCCCGTTATTTAAAATATCTGAGTAGCTAATATCAGCGTGTCTACTTTCTAGTTTATCAAATCTAAAAACAGTTGGAGCGTGCAAAAAGAATGCTTTTATTTCTTCTGGAGTATCTACTCTAAAAGCATTCGGTTCGCTAAAATATTTTTTTGTTTTTGTTGTTCCAATAACATAATCTGGATATATATAATTTAAATCTACTTCCCCAGACTTAATTTCTTCTTCATCTACATAAGTCTCTAATATTAATATAGGTCTAATTTTAGAAGTTATTACATCTAGAGAAGAGTCGTTAGGAACTTCATACCACCATATTTGATATGGAGCTAAAAAATTTGGTTTTTTCATATTATCTATCTCCAAATTTAACTTAACATTTAGTGTTTTCTTTTATTTCTCTGTTTTTTAATTCCCTAGTAATCATATTGTATTCTCTTATTAAATAAGCATCACTCAAATCATCTATAGTGTTTATTTGATTAAGTCTTTCTTCTAAAACTTTAGTAGATGAATTGGAAATCTTAGAAATTTGTTCTGAGTATTTCATTAAATCACCTCGTGGTTTATTTTTTTTACATCTATATTATATCATTTTTTTATGTAAATGTCAATAATAAAATTAAACTTATTTATATAAATATTAATTAATTTATTCTGTATCCAAATAAATCATCATCTAATTCAAGCTCGACTCCATCATAAGAAGCTAAAAAATGTCCTCTGGAATCTAATTTTATCGCTTGTGTTACAATCTTGGCAAGGTCCAAATCTCTAAAATCTCTGGATTTTAACCAATCAAAAAACTCTTCTTTGCCTCCAAAGACTTCAACAACATCCCAAATTCCAATATCGGCAAGATGGTCACTGATGTACTGGTCCTCTATTTCAGCTAATTCCCTTTCGTCTATTAAAAGAATTTTTAAAGGTTGAAAATTGTCTTCATCTTCTTCAAAATCCTTGTCTGATAAATAACCTTCTTCGTATAATAATTCAATTTTTTTGTTTTCAAACTCATCAGAAGGTTCATCAGTCAATTCTGCTAATTGTGAATCTAATTCTTCACGGTAAATACCATCAATCAAATCTTCTTCATCTATAATCGCATTTTCTATAATCCAATCTGAATACCAATCAGTAAAAGATGATGCACCCAAGTCATACATAAGAGATTCTATATCCTCACTAGTTGCTATGTCGGCTTCATCATCAGTTAATACCAGATATTCAGCAGTGTCTTCTTCAACAGCAAAAATGTTATCTTCATTTACTTCAATGATTTGTTCTGGTGAAATGTTTAAATACTTAGCTAAGGCTTCTTTTCTTAAATCTGAAGTTGTTTCGCTTTCTTTTAAAGATTTAGTAGTTGGTTTCATTTGTGAGTTTTCCTCCTTTAATCGTTGTGAACTTATAAAAGGTTCAAGAGTTTCTAAAGTTTGGTCTTTAATGTAATTTTCAATATCTAGACGGTATTTTTTTCCTAAAAACATTTCTAAATCTTCAGTGTCGATAGAATTTAAAATATCATTAGAGATTTCTTCTGGACTATCTATTTCATTAGTTGTCATTAAATAATCAATAATGTCCTCTTCAATAACGTTTAAATCAAAAGGAAATTCTTCTATCTCTATTTGATATGTCTTTGATTTAGGTTCTACATCATTAGCAGATGTTACATCTTTATCTATGTCAATAACTAATGGAGGGTTGAATTCTACATCTATTTGATAGTTGTAAATATTAGCATTCAAATTATCCACATAGTTAGTAATAATATTAGTTTCGTGGTTAGTATCCTCTTGTAAATTTTCTACTAATCCCCTTGTTTTTAAACTTTTTTCTATTTTTGATAGTTGAGAGTCATAAAAAACATCTACTACTACTCTCACACCTTCATTCCCTCTTTTGAAGCTATTTACAAAGGCATCAACCTCTTCTTGAGATTGTTTAATTAATGGAGGATTCAATAATGTTTTGCCTTTCCCTGCCCCTTGAGAATAAGCATAAATAACTGCAAATGGATGTTTTGTTTTTAAAATCTCATAAGCCTTCACTTGCATTCTATCATAATCTGTTAGGTTGTTGCTAGAATCATATGAGGGCTTTATTCCTGCAAATCTTCCTTTAGCGTCTCTTTTAACGGGAAGCTTTTCAACTAATTTTTCATCTGGGATTTTTGAAATTTCTTTCGTGTTGAATTCTTGTCTGACTTTTTTTCCTTCATCTAAATTAAATTCAACTAAAACAACGCAAGTGTTGTCTTCCAATTCCTCTAAAACCCCTACCTTTTTATCCCATATAGTATCAGGTAAATGAATTTGTACTTTGTCTCCCACTGATAATGAGGAGTCTAAAGAGTTATCAACAGCTTCGTTAAAATTATAAACCTCTTTATCAAGTTCTTTTTCTTTTTCAAATTCTTCGCGTGCTAAATCTTTACAAGCGTCTATAAGAAAATTTAAAACTCGTTCATCTGATTCTAAAATGTAATCTAATAAGAAATCAGTGTTTGCATACTTCCCAATA
>CALURS010000239.1 GCA_944323215.1 Candidatus Gastranaerophilales bacterium
TTTGGTTTGCTTACTGTTTCTTCTCCTATGCGCGTCCCTAAACCGCCTGCTAATATTAGTACTTTCATTCTTATCTCCAAAATAATAACGAAAATGGTTACTTGATCATGAGCATAACATTTTAAATAAAATGTTATGTTTAATTCAAATTAATGATATCGTAAACATATTTAATAATATATAAAATGCAATTAAATATTAATTTTTGTAACTGCTCTTTTACAGCCTATCTATTACTACAAAATTTATAACACAACATAATATTTAAAATGTTATGTTTAATATTTTTATTATAAAGATTTAATAAATTTTTTGATATTTACAAGAGCAGCGTGGTAAAATGTCATCTTTTCATAAAAATATAGAAAAAATTAAACAGCTAGTAATAATTGCTGGAGGAAAAGGAACAAGATTAGGTTTGACGGATATTCCTAAACCAATGGTGAAAATAAAAAATGAACCTATTTTGGAGCATCAAATTAATCTTGCAAAAAAGTATGGAATAGAAGAAGTTTTTATTTTGTCAGGGCATATGTCTGATGTTATAAAGAAATATTTTAAAGACGGTCAGGATTTCGGTATAAAAATTCATCATATAATAGAGCCGTATCCGTTGGGAACTGCAGGCTGTTTGAAATTAGCCGAACCATTTTTGGATGAAAAATTCTTGCTTTTCTACGGCGATATTGTAATGGATTTTGATATCAAAAACTTTGTGAAATTCAATGCGGATTATAAAGATATAATCGGGTCAATTGTTGTGCATCCTAATGATCATCCTTATGACAGTGATCTTGTCGAGATAGATGAACAAGGTTTGGTCAGAAAGTTTATATCAAAACCTCATCCTTCCGGCAGGTATTATCAAAATTTAGTAAATGCTGCTGTGTATCTGTTTTCTAAGAAAATATTTAAATATATAGAAAACAACAAATTTCAGGATTTTGGCAAGGATATTCTTCCTGAAGTTGTAAAGCAAGAGGAAAGACTTGCAGGATATAAAAGTGCTGAATATATCAAAGATATGGGAACAGCAGATCGTTTTGAAAAAGTTAAGACTGATTTTGAGAGTGGAAAGGTTGTGTCATTAAACCGTCAAAATAAGCGTCCTTGTATATTTTTAGACCGTGACGGAGTAATAAATTTTAATATGGATAGCAGTCCAAATGTCGAAGATTTTAAGCTTATACCCGGAGTTGTTGAGGGGGTCAGAAAGATTAATCAGTCAGGATTTTTGGCGATTGTTGCAACAAATCAACCTATGATAGCTAAAGGTTTTTTAACTTTTGATGAGCTTAGTAAAATACATAAAAAAATGGAGACAATGCTCGGGGAAGAGCGTGCTTATCTTGACGGGATATATTTTTGTCCACATCATCCGGAACGTGGGTTTGCCGGAGAAATAGAAGAATTGAAAGTCGAATGTAATTGCCGGAAACCTAAGTCCGGAATGTTGCTGCAGGCGCAAACGGATTTCAATATTGATTTAGCACGTTCATGGATGGTTGGAGATAGTGAACGCGATATTATTGCAGGGCAAAATGCAGGATGTAAAACGATTTTAATTACGACAGGTAAAAATAATTATAATGCGGATTATTGTGCAGAAAATTTAAAAGAGGCCGTTGACATAATTTTGAATGAAGAAGGGGGAACAATATGATAATAACACGCACACCATTCAGGATAAGTTTTGCAGGCGGGGGCAGTGATCTTGCAAATTATTATGAAAAATACGGCGGGGCTGTTGTTTCAGTGACGATAGATAAATATATGTATCTAATGATGCATAATTATTTTGATTCGCAGAAAATCATGTTGAAATATTCAAAAACAGAGCTGGTTGACAGAGCAGAAGATATTCAGCACCCCATCCTTCGTGTTGTAATGCAAAAATACGGATTAAAAGGTATCGATTTTGCATCAATAGCAGATATTCCGTCAGGCACGGGGCTTGCAAGTTCAAGTGCTTTTACGGTAGGTTTGTTAAATTTGTGCAATGCATATACAGACAGGTATCAGAATAAGACAGACATAGCAGAAGAGGCGTGTAATATAGAGATAAACGAATTAAAAGAACCGATTGGCAAGCAGGATCAATATGCCTGCGCGTGCGGCGGGTTAAATTTTATTGAATTTTATAAAGACGGCGTTGTGGATGTTGAAAAATTGTATTTAAAAACCGGAGTTTACCATGATTTAGAGAAAAATTTACTAATGTTTTATACCGGTCAGACACGTTCAGCAGGATCGATATTAAAAGAACAGAAGCAGAACACGACAGATGACAGGTCAAAGATTGAGAACTTGCATAAAATGGTAAAACTGGCAAGGGAATTAAGGGAAGAACTTCTAAACGGCAATACCGATGCAACGGGTGACATTCTTCATACCGGCTGGATTTATAAAAAAGAACTGGCAAAGGGGATAACTAATTTGCAGATTGATGAAGCCTATGAAGCAGCAAGAAAAGCAGGGGCTTCGGGCGGCAAACTTTTAGGAGCCGGAGGCGGTGGATTCTTGCTGTTTTATGTGAAGGAGGAGCACCAGACAAAAGTGCGTGAAGCGTTGAAGAATTTAAAAGAATTAAATTTCAAATTTGATAACAAAGGTACAAACATTATTTATTACAACAAAAGTAATTTATATAAGGAAAAAGAAAATGCTTGAAATGATAGAACATTATACCGGACTTTTGAAGTCTACAATAGACAGAATTGACCGGAATGAGATAATGAGATTTATAGAAATTTTGGAGCAGACGAGAAATTCCGGAAAAACAATTTATACAATGGGAAATGGCTGTTCAGGCTCGACAGCTACTCACTTTTGTTGTGATCTTAATAAAGGCGCAAGTTATGGAAATAACATACAGAAACGATATAAATGTGTATGCTTGAACGATAACATTCCAACAATGCTTGCTTACGCAAACGATGTAGATTATAGAGATGTTTTTGTTGAACAGTTGAAGAATTTTCTGGAAGAAGGTGACCTTGTAATCGGGATATCCGGAA
>CALURS010000240.1 GCA_944323215.1 Candidatus Gastranaerophilales bacterium
ATCAAGCATAACAATTATAACGGCATCAGCCATCCCGATTGGAATAAGCCACATCCAAGCACTGTTGATACTTTGACATAATGGGGCAGTAACAAGAGCAATACAGAGTATGGTAAATCCACTTGCAAATAAATGTGGGGTTCTCATTATTCTTGCAAAATATATTGTTGCTGCCATACCTGTAATAATACCGATACCTAAAATTGTTCTCAGATAAGTTAAATCACTGAAGGCTAAGCCATAATAATCAGTAATAAGAGCATTTAAACTATTTGAAAATACAGCAACAATAAATTGCAGACAAATAGCCAGTCCGACAAGATATAATACTTTTTTATGTTTTTTTAAATAATTTAATGCCACAGCCATATCGTTTATTTTTTCTCTCGTGGTAAATATATTTTGTTTAATTGAGAATTTGATTAATGCAGTAAAAATTGCTCCAATTAAATACATTCCACCAATTATTAAAAACGCCTTTTCATTTCCAAGAGTTATCAAATAATTTGCAGCAAAAGCTCCGAATAATAACGCAATAGCACCAAGTGAAGAAGTAAGTGCATTTGCAAATTTTAATTGTTCATTTTTAAGAATATTTGTAACAGCAGACATTTTAGCAGGGTAGAAAAATGCTGCTCCAATACCCAAACAAAAAGCAACAATGTAGATTAAATTCTGAGTTAATTGAGGAATAAAGAAAATCATTAAACAAATCGTTACAGCTCTAAAAAGACAACTTATTGAAAGGATTGCTTTTCTGGAAAATCTGTCACAAAGAACTCCCGAAAACGGACTAACTAAAAATTGCGGCAAAAGAAATATAAAAAACATTATAGCAATAGATTTTCCTGTATTTCCCGACATTTGCAAAAGAATAGACACAAACAAAAATTGAACAATTGCATCTGCAAAATGGGAAAAAACTTGACCAAAAAATAATTTATCAAATTCGAAATTTGCGAATGGCCCAAACTTTTGCTTAATTCCGTTCATTTTATAACTCCTCTATGCACCTACCAATCTGTATAATCTTAACAATATTAACCCTAATGTGTCAATATGTAATGTATTTTCACAAGTACATCAGACTATCATACTAATCCAAACGCTAATGTTTAATGCTTATTGTATTATTTTTACACATTTTTTTAAAGAAGATGAAATGTGTGCTTTATTCGTTGCAGAATATAATGAAAATTTAGAAGTCTTTCATAGTAATTTTGTTGATATAATTGACAAACATAAAGATTGTAGAGCTTTTGATTTTAAAAATGTTCCACAAAACATTTTCAATGTTTCATGTTTACCTTGGGTAAATTATAAAAGTTTTGATATTCACGTTTTTGATGAAGGAAAATATTTAGCTCCTGTAATTACTTGGGGGAAATATGTCGAGAAACATGGTAGAATAACTCTTCCTTTTTCATTTAATATTCATCACGCTGCTGCTGACGGTTATCACCTTTCAAGATTTTTCATTGAATTGCAAGAATTACTAAATTCTTTTGAATACTAATTTATTGAATTAAATTTTTCTTATAAAATATCTATCTTATTGAGCTTTTAATCTTTTAACAAAAGCTCACTTATAATTGCATTTACACTGGATTGTTAATACAGATTTGCTTATAATATCAGTCGTGCTAAAATTACAATAAATTACGCAAAGGATAATTATGGAAATTGGATTTTACGGACTAAGAAAATTTGGCAGGTTTGTAAAAAGATTATTCCGGTGGCTTCCTGTTCTCTGGAGGCAGGAAGAGTGGGATTCCGGATATATCTATGATATTCTGAATGTCAAGTTAAAAGAATTGAGAGATTGTATTGCAAAAGATGATATTCATGTTGACGCTCCAATTTGTTTAAGACAAATAAACATCTGCCTGAAATATTTAGACAGATACAGAAACGCAGATAATTATATAAAATTCCCAGATGAAACACCTAGAATTGTAAATAACAGATTGGAAACATCAGAAGAATATACCGCAGCGTGTTTAAGAAATTCTGACTGCTTCTTTTGTTGTCTTTCCTTTTGTATCAAGTTCTTTGTGGTCAAAATCGTCAAGCAAATTTAATCCATATGCGAAGTTTTCTAAGATTTTTGCTACAGACTGCGCCTGTTCAACGGTTTCTACCTGATTTGTAAGGCTTCTTGTTAAGAGACTAATTGTGTTTTGTAACGTCTTTAACTTTTCCTGCTGAGAGGAAAGAAGTTGCTTATTGACAGAATAACCTTTGATTAAATATTCTTTAAGTATTTTATTAGCCCAGATACGAAATTGGGTTGCGGTTTTGGATTTAACACGATAGCCGACTGCTATAATCATATCAAGATTGTAATAGGTTAATTTTCTTGAAACGCTTCTCTTACCTTCTTTCCGAACTGTTAAGAAATCCTTAATAGTTCGATTTTTATCAAGTTCTTCATCTTCATAAATATTTTTTATGTGCATGTTGATATTAGGCACCGTTGTATCAAATAACTTTGCCATAGTTTCCTGAGTAAGCCATACAGTTTCTTCTTGCATTTTGACATCTATCTGCGTTTGACCATCTGCTGTTTGATAAATTACTATTTGATTATCTAAGTTATCTTGAAATGTCATAGTGCAATTATATGATATAAGACCTAGCATGGCAAAATATTAATTGTTAAAATTTCTTGTGTAATATTTGTGTAGTTTTGTGTAATTTTAACTAATTTAATTGAGTTTTATTAATTTTAAAAACAGCCTCAAAAGCAAGAATAATAAGAAAAAATCAAACCCAATCAAAAATTCCATTATCCCTGATAAGGGTGAGGTCGGTGGTTCGAGTCCACTGCGGCCCATATTAAAGAAGACTCCTAGTTTAAGGGGTCTTTTTTAATGCAAAAATTTGGGTAATTTTTAGTAATAGGTTTCTGGGACATTGAGACAGAGAATAATAGGTTTCTGGGACATTGAGACGAGGAAAATTTAATAAAAAATCAAACAGACAGCACGATTGAGGCTGTTTTTT
>CALURS010000241.1 GCA_944323215.1 Candidatus Gastranaerophilales bacterium
GCATTAAGTCTATTTGGTCGCTCATATAATCAACAGTATGCACTGTTATATTCTCATAGCCCATTTTATAGCCAAAGAAACCATTTAAAACAACCAATAAGACTTTCAGGCAACAAGCAGCAAAGGTCGCCCAAGATGGATCGATAATAACATCAAATAAAATTATGCCTGTAAGCAATGAAGTTACGCAAGTATAGATAAATTTTGTTCCATAGGCAATATTTTTGCGTGTTTCAGGCTTGATTCCCAACGGACTTCTTCTGTGGTCGCCTCTACCCCTTTTGAAAATCATTTCAGGAGTTAATTTTACTGGCTGAATAGAGTTTGCTTTGCAAATAGCTGCAATTTGTGCTTTAGACAAGCTTTCGTCTGTCCGCAAAGTTTCCTCGTCTTTTCCAATATATTTTTCTGTATAATCTTCAAAATCTATTCCAACCTCTGACAGAATTGAATTTTTAGTATTTTTCAGCTCTTCCGATATATAATATCTGCAAAATTCTCCAATTCTGTTTTGATGCTTGTTATCAATTATTTTTTTCTTGATAGTCTCATATTTTTCAAGAGTTTCTATATATATTTTAGTTGCCTTTCCTGCACGAGTTCCACTTCCAACAAAATTCACATACATAGAATACGAGCAAAACAGAAGAATAAAGAACGTGAGACCAATTTCAGCCCAATGTAAAGCACTTGATATTTTAACATCAGTTGTAAAGACAACTATGACAACAATAATGATAAACATACCAATTATTAAAGCCATATTATTAAATAACGACTTTACCACTCTCTTTTGTGTTTTACCAAGTCTTTCTACAAGATCATCTTTTCTGTTATCATTTTTTATAGGTTCCATTTATCACACCTCACTTCCATTATTTTCAGAGTCTTCGGGAGTTTCAGGATCGGGCTTACTTTCAATATTTTCCCCAATTTTATGAAGCCCTGCACCGCAAGCATTTGCTATAAGACCAACCAAACAAATAATAACCATTTCGTCTATAATATTTCTGAGAGCTATTAAAAGAACAAATAAGATGCACCACATAGACCAAGCTGACGGCGATTTTAAATATGCTTTAATTTGTTTCATAAATGGAATAGCAGACAAAAAGGCAAATACTAAAAATAAACCTGAGATTGTTGCAGAAGAGCTTCTGTCAACCCATACAGGGAATTGAGAGATTGTTGCTGCTAAAGGAGCCGCTACGTCTATACAAAGTGCAGAAATTTTGCAAATCTTTCCTTTGGTGGAATTTTTCATTTTATTCCTCCGTTTGCGTGCCTGATTGTTCCTCAGCGTTTTCTTTTTCCATTTCGTTATCTAAAGTTTGTTTTAGTTGCTCGTCATTTCCTATCAGCTTCAATACGTCTGCATATTTTAAGTTGATTAAATCTTTTACGCCTTGTGGAATATTTTTAGAGTTAGCGTATACAGTAATCAAAATTTCAAGAATAGCTTTTGTTTGCACAACAGACTTTGCTACTGCCTTATATTTTTCATCTTCAGTGTTAGCATATTTAGTTGTAATATCTTCAAGCTTGTTGTATCCGTCAATAAGTTTATTTACAACATTTACAACATCAGCTTGAGAACTTGAGGTAGTCAAAACCCCACTTGTTATCTTAGTAAGTTTCTTTTTTGAATTGATATAGTTTATTAAAAATAAAACTGCAAGAATAATATTTCCAAGAGCAGAAATAAGTTCAGTTTTATTAGCGACAACCCATTCCCAAACTCTACCAAAAAAGGTATTATTTTCCTCTTCCGTCTCTTCAGAAATAATTTCTTGCTCTTCATCTGTGTTTTCGCTTGTTGAAACAACTGTCTCTGCAGATACAGTTAATATGCTTGTTTGTGAATTTAGAGCAGAAGTTCCTAAAAACACTCCAAAGCATAAAATGATTGCAAAGCAAGCCAAGATACTTAAAGATACTTTTTTCTTCATAACTTATTTACCTCCTTATGTTATGTCGTATCCCTCAAGCAGCTTGGTTAATTTAGTTTCAAGCTCCGAATAGTTTTTCGATAGTATGCTTAAATTGTTTTGTATCTCTTGCATTTCAAGTTGAATTTCTACCATTTTCTCAGGCAAATTCATATCATTTGGAGCGATAAGGATATTCCCGTCTTTTGTTTTTGATGCCTTTATACCCTCACACTCCCATTTTGGAGAGTTTACTTCTCCATTTAAAATTGCAACAGATATTTTAATTTCCCCTACTAAAAAATTTTCAGGAATTTCACAGCAATTATCTTGTAATAACCTATATAGTGAATCGTTTGTATTTTCAAAAATTGCTGTCGCATTTTCAGGAGCATTTGTGAATGATATATAAAGTTTATCTTCTACTACTTCAGGTTGACGAGTTAAAATAAAACCTTTTTTGTTATCTAATAATTTGATTTCCATTTTCGTTTCTCCTCCACTTTAAGTCAAACTACAATCAAGTTGACATTTCATACTATACAGCTTGATTTCTCCGTCTGCACCATTTCTATTTATCTTTACTTTAATTTTCACACTATAATAAGTTACCCCTTGTTCCTTTGCAGTATTTGAAAAAACGTGATTTGTTCCACTTAATGCCGCCGTTGTTATATCATCCCATACAGGTTGTGTGTCGTTAGCGTTGTTGGTAGCAAGAACCTCAATCGTTGCATCCAATGGCATTTTTAAGTCTAATTTAACATTTATTGCCTTAGGAACTGCTGATATTGACGAACCAAAAGGCTCATAAACAAATTCAATAACCCCGCCAATTTTATTAAAATGCTTTGTCTGAGTGGCAGTTGAGCCGTCATCATCTTCAACTTCAATTTTTATATAATTATCTCCTGTGCTAAGTCCGTTCCACGTTTCAAGGTCAATTTCAAATACGTTATTTGCAGAGCCTGTTGCTGTATATGTTTTGATTAAAGTAGTATTCACATATTCTTTAACTGTTACATTTACATCATCGCCATCATACACGGTATAATTATATTT
>CALURS010000242.1 GCA_944323215.1 Candidatus Gastranaerophilales bacterium
ATAGTGAGCCTTGAAAGAATTTGAGCTGAAAGCTCAAATAACATTTAGGCATTGAGCGTCAGCGAAATGCAGGGAACATTTGCGTGTTTTCTTTTCTTTCGTCTATTTCTTTTCTTTTGCCTCGCAACCAAAAGAAAAGAAATAGACATAAATGGTACCTTTGTATATCAAAAAAGATACCGATAACATGAATTATGTAACTAATTATTTAGCATGTACAATTGTGAGCACAGTGAAGCTATGACGTAAAATTATATAGAGATGCACATATGCACGTACAGCAAAGTTTTCGGCAAAATCAAGCTTATTCTTTTAAATTAATAACATTAACAACACTGCCGTCAAGTGCATAAGTAACCTTGTGCGTAATATTGCCTTGGCTATCATATGTTGTCTGCTGTTCTTTTTTGCCTGATTTGTTATATTCGGTTATGCTTTCCAGTATATAGTACTCTTCTCGTACTATCTTTCCTTTTTTATTATAATAAGTCACTTTTTCGGCAATTTTCTGTGAATCTTTAAATATATCTTCTCGTTCAATCCTCAACTCTGAATGTTTTTGCATAGACATCCCCCCCATTATATATATTATACAACCTTTATACAGAAAATTCGGTAAAAAGCATATCACAAACAGTGAATATTTACAAAATTTAATATTTAATAAATCTATATGAAGTATTGAAATCAAAGTATGGTCGTGTTACCCTGAAAAATGCAAGAGATTATACCCTGTAAATTACTCTTGCCGGAATATTTTAACTTAAACTTTTAAAAAGAAAGAAGGAAATATGTCAGAAGTCAGAGTGAGAATAGCACCGTCACCAAGCGGTAACTTACACATCGGGACAGCACGAACAGCTTTATTTAATTATTTGTATGCCAAAAAGAATAACGGAAAATTTATTCTCAGAATAGAAGATACAGATGCCGAGCGCACAAGCCAGGCATATATTGATAACATTTTTGACAGCTTAAAAGCATTAGGCCTTAATTGGGATGAGGGTCCGGATGTAGGCGGGGATTACGGCCCGTATACGCAATCCGAAAGATTTGATATTTATCCTAAATACGCCCAAATTCTTTTGGATAAAGGATTTGCTTACGAATGCTTCTGCACACCGGAAGAACTTGATGCAGAAAAAGCATTGGCAACTCAGAATAAAAAACCTTACGTTTACTCCAAAAGATGTGAAAATTTAACCGAAGAAGAAAAAGAAAAATTCAGAAGAGAAGGCAGAAAGCCTGCAATAAGATTTAATATTGCAAAAGCTCAAAAAGCCTTCCACGATTCTTCAATTTTAAAATTTAACGATATGGTAAAAGGGGAGCTTCATGTAGATACAGATCTTCTCGGAGATTTTGTCATAATGAAATCCAACGGAACCCCTACTTATAACTTTGCCGTTGTAATCGATGATATGCTTATGAAAATTTCGCATATTATCCGCGGGGAAGACCATATTTCAAATACATTCAAACAAATTTTGATATACGAGGCTTTGGGTGCAGAAGTTCCTGAATTCGGCCACTTAGGTATGATACTTGCTCCTGACAGAAGCAAGCTTTCAAAACGCCACGGCGCAACAGCAGTATCTGAATTTGTTGAAAAAGGATATTTAACGGAAGCCTTAATAAATTTTGTGGCACTTCTCGGCTGGTCGCCGTCTGACGGGGTTGAAATAAAATCAGTTGACGAAATTGCAAAAGATTTTAGAATTCATGACGTTTCATCTTCAAACTCAATATTTGAATATGACAAATTGAATTGGATGAACAGTCACTACATAAAAATGCTGGATATAGAAGACTTAAAAGAAAGACTAAAACCTTATTTAACAAAATATGATTTATCGGAATTAAGTGACGCTCAATACACAAGAATGGTAGAAGTAACAAGAGAACCTCTGACAATATTATCAGATATTACAGATGCGGTTCCATACTTCTTTGGGGAGGATGTTGAAATTGAGCCGAAGGCGCAGACAGAAGTATTAGACACGGAGGTTGCACAGGATGTTTTGGAAGAGTTTGCACGACAAGCTCAAGGATGGGAATTTGAAGAAGAAAACTTGCACCACAAGCTGGAAGTATTTAGAGGAGAATATAAAGAAAAAGGAATCAAACCAAAAGTCACAATGTGGGCAGTCAGAGCAGCGGTAACAGGAAGAACCTGCGGTGCAGATATGACTGCAATTCTTGCTATTCTCGGTAAAGAAAAATCTTTGAGACGAGTCAGAAAAGCAATGAAATCTACTTTAAAAAATTAATTTTTATTAGCTGGAAGAAAAAGATAAAAGAACCATTGAGTAATTCAATGGTTCTTTTGCATTTTTACAATTTTTTAGTATAAAACAATACAAAAAGTGTCCTTGATAACAAGGACACTTTTTAGAAATATTTTACAATTTCAAAACTTATTTAAGGCTTACGCTAACAGAAGTTCCTTTTTTAGAAATATTAACTTTGTCTTCTCTAGCTAACCAACCAAGACCCAAATCAGCAAAGTTACCTTTTAAGTCCAAGTCTTTTTTCATTTTTGAAAATGTTGTTGTGCCGTTGCTGTTCAAATAGTTATAAATTTCACCAGCAGAAGCTCCGATTTGATCTAATAATTCTTGCATTTCTACCTCCTACTTTCTTTGTATTTTATGCTACCTTACTGATCTTGTTTAACATAGTTAAATATTAGACTAAATTTCAAAAAAATGCAATAGTATATTAGGATTAGTTTATTTGTATAAAGTACACTTATTTTTATGATAAAATACTACATAAGGAGTATTGATTAATTGATTATTGATGGAAGTGTATCGTCAAACAAGACAAAGCTTTTGGTTGAAAAATATACCGGACTCTTAAACAGCGGTATAAATTCTTCCAAAATTCTTGTGCTTGTACAAAATTCAACCCGTAAAAATGAATTCATTAACAAAACTTTAGAAAAATTAAATGTTAATTGCTATGAAAAACTCCTTGTGC
>CALURS010000243.1 GCA_944323215.1 Candidatus Gastranaerophilales bacterium
CTAACGCAAGCCCAAGGAATTGAAAACTTAATAATTATCGCCACGGGCCTGTGGCACTCTGCCGAAGAAAATGCGAACCGTTGAGCATTTTCTGAGAGGAAGGTAGCGCACCGAACGAAGTGAGGTCATCGCTAACGCAAGCCCAAGGAATTGAAAACTTAATAATTATCGCCACGGGCCTGTGGCGCAGCGGTAGCGCAGAGGACTCATAATCCTTTGGTCGTGGGTTCGAATCCCTCCGGGCCCAAATTTTAAGAAGAAGACTCCATAAAGGGGTCTTTTTTAGTAAGAAAATTTGTGAGGGATTCTCACCCAGTGGGTTCGACTTCCTCCATCCCAAAACGATACTCAATCGTTTTGGGCGGAGTCCTTCTCCGGGCCCAAATTTTAGAAAGAAGACTCCATAAAGGGGGCTTTTTTAATGGAAAAAATTTGTTATATTTATAGGGCTTGTTTATTTGCTATAGTATGTTGGTTTTTCTACTACAACCTACTAGCTTGTTTCTTTATAGGTGTATTCTTTGTCATCAAATTTATAATCACAACTATGTCTTTTGATTTTCTTATCATGTCTTTTATATAAGGATTAAATTTTAATAGTAAATATTATAAAATCGATAAGTTATTTGATAATAAAAATATACTTTAATACTTTTAATAATGATTCTCTACATTTATTTGAAAAGTTTATCATATCTATATTTCTTGCAATTCTACTATTCCAACAACCTTTCTGTCTACATTCATTAAATTCAGTTCTGTGTAAATATTATTACTCTCTTTAATTTCAATTCTTTTATCCAAAACTTTAAAGACGGTATTTCCTCCATAACGGACCTCTTCTCCATTCCCTTTTATCATAAAGGCTTGAGAAGTTTGTCCTTTTGGATGAATAATCATTATTACAGGCAAATTGCCATAATTTACACTACTTTCTCCCTTGCAAGCATGTAATCTGGGAGCACAACTTTGTAAGGTCCCAAATTGACAGTTTTCACCTATTTCTGGAAAGTTTCTATCCATAAAATTAGGTATATCCGAGTGTTTCGTACTTAGAAAGCGATATAATGGAGGGTATTTGTATTCAGAAGCATTAGGTCCTAGGTATTTGGTACTGTTGTATCGTGGTATTTTTTGAGATTGTTGCATAAAATAACTTGCCAGTTTTCCGGGATAAGTATCTCTAATATGGTAATAACCATGGGGATCATAATAACTTCCACCAACTTGGGAGCCAACTTCTGTTACTTGTGCATACCATTCTTTAGGAGTTTTCTGATTATATTTTGTCATTTCTTCCGGGGTTAATTCAATCCTATCGAGAGGAACTTCATCACCAATATAGCCTGATTCGACTTTTGATTTAATCATGCTTGCATGTTTTTGCATTAAGTCATTATTATCTTGTTCTACTAGGTTCAAAATTCTTAGAAAATATTCGCTAAGAGATTCGTTTTCATTTTGCTTTACTGTTTCCATCTTATCAGATATTTTTTTCAACATGGATTTATCGTATTCTATTAAATAGTCAATTTGAAATTGATCATTGGCAGAGCAATATTCTGGCTTTTGTATTTGGTGCACCTTTACCTTTGGAATTTCATAACTTTGGAATATCTTTTGTAACTCTTCTTTCTCTAGTTTTTGTCCTGATATTTCTATATCTTTTAACAAAGTAAAAATATCATTTTTAAAATCTACACTAGTCCTCTCTAATACATCGGATTCTTTTTTAAATGTTGTAAAATATGATTTTAATATATCTAAAGAAGGAGCATTATTATTTTCCTTCTTTAGTTTTATAAAGCTAAATAAACGTTCTTCACTTACATTTTCTTTTTGTAATTGCATTAGAGTGTTAAGAAATTCTTCATTAAGTTGTATTTTTCCACGACGTACGTTATGTAACCTTATTAATATTTTATGAACAGCTTCTGGTGTCATCCCATTTTCAACTAAAAAAAGCATCAGTTTGGAATCATCTTTTGTATTTCTATCAAGAAAGTAAAGTATATCATATATTTGATTAATATTTGTATCTTTTGATAATAGAAATGCAAGTTTTTGTTTATCCGGACTATCTTTAATATATGATTCTATTGCTTTAAATTTAGAACCAAATATTTTTTTCAATGCTTTGGTATAATTAATTTTTGTATTAGCTGTTAAAGAGAGTGCTTTTGATGCACCTTTTAAAGACCCACCAATTAGGACCCCACCGGCTGCCCCGAAAACAGCTCCAGCTGCACCTGCTTCAAGAATTTCTCCTACATTTATTTCTTCGTCATTTTTTATTTCGTCTGCTGCTTCTCGAACCATTCCATCAGCTCCGCCAAAGGTACTACCTGTAACACTTGTTTCTGCCAGAAACGCTTTTGTCTTGTCTTTTAGGCTTCCACCGACGTATTTATACATACCGTTACTACTTAAAGCTGTTTTAAAGGTTTGTTTAAATCCTTGTGTAGCAACTTCTTCAATTGACTCCTTTCCAACTTGCTTCATTACTTGGACACCTAATTTTGTTGCAACAGTTTTCCCAACAGCACCGCCCAAGCCAGCTGTAATTGGTGCCAGAACCCCTGAACAAGCACCTGTGACAACATCTTGTCCGGCATCCTTAAGAGTATATTCTCTGCCGCCACTAACTGCATCCGCTGCTTTTAATCCTGTTTTTATTGCGGCTGCACTGGCTCCGGCGGCTGCTATACCAACACCTATACTTGCACCGCCGGAAAATGGTGCTGCTGCTACTGCTGCTACGTAAATTCCAGCCGCTGCAATACCTGAAATAACATCAGCTCCAACATCTGTTGCCATCTCTTGACCTTCAGTATAATTTTGTAACGCTACTTCGGATCTCAATTTAATTTCGCCTTTTATAAATTTTTCAAGATTTTCAGGTGTATAATCTGCATCGGTTAATTGCTTAAATATCTCAGGACGTTTTTGTTCATTAATATTGAATTGTTGGAGTA
>CALURS010000244.1 GCA_944323215.1 Candidatus Gastranaerophilales bacterium
TTCATCCGCATCTAATTTCATTGCTTTTAGAGAATCAGTAGCAGAACCGTCTTTCATCCTTATGCCCATTTCTTTTATTGCATCTCCAACCTTGTCAATTGAAAATGCTCCACTTTCTGCACCTTGCTTAAAAGTATTAAACATATCTGTGGCACTTAAACCATTTTGTTTGAAATGTACAGAATATTCATTTATAGAGTCTAATAAATCTCCATTTTTATCTAATCCTTGTTGAGCTCCTTGAGCAATAAGGTTATATGCTTCAGAAGAAGAAATTCCAAATTGGTCCATTAACATTTTTGCAGCTCTAACACTTTCATTAACTTCAAATCCAAATGTATCTCTTAATGCTAATGCATCTTCAGTTACATTCTGTAGTTCTGTATCACTAATATCTCCTAGTTGTGTTTTTACTTGTGCCATGCTATCTGCTATATCTTGAAAATCTTCTCCATAATTATTTTTATATATATTTCCAAGTACTTGATTGTATTGTTCAGTTTTTTCTGTTGCAATACCTGTAGAAGCAATAAAACTATCTGTAGCTTTATTCATATCTTGTGTAGTATTGATTGCCATTCCTCCAATGGCTGTTGCTGCAGTTACCGCTGCTGTTGCAATTCCTAATCCCCATTTAGCAGCTTTTTTGGTAACTTCACCAAACATATTTCCAATACTCTTACCGCTTCTCATCAGTTTTTGCCATTTTTTCATCTGCTTCTGTTGTATCAACAAAAATGCTTCCAAATAGTTTAAATATTTCCAACTCTTTCACCTGCCTTTTGTTGATTTTTTTCGTATATCTCTACTATCTTCTTGCCTTCTTCTAATATTTGTTCATCTGTTAAATTCATATTGTTTCTTATAGATAATACTTTTTCTTTAAGTTTTTTCTTATAATCTTCAAATGAGCAAAATTGCATAATTCCTACTTCCATAAAAGGATAGACAGTAAGCCATCTTTCATACAACTCTTTTTCATAAGCAAATTGCAAAAAATCCGCTAATTTTCTTAGCGGATAATCTTTTATATTGACCATGCCAAAATATTTATTTAACAAATAGATTATTTGTTCTTGTTTGGTATGGCCATACGTTTTAAAAAACTTGTAAAATCTTCATCGGAAATTAATTCTTTTATAAAATCTATCATATCAACTTTTGTTGCTTCTTCTTCAGAAATTCCTCTATAAATTGCAATAAATTTTACAAGTTCATCACGAACTTCATGCAATTTACTTCCTAGTTTTAAAATGATATTCATTCCTATTTTGTTTTTAATCATTTCAATATCTTTTGCTTCTTTACCTTTAGCTTCTTTTCCAATTAAAAACATATCATTTATAAATTTATCATCAATTTTTATTTTATCTAATATTGCACTAATTAAGCATATTGAATCTATTGTTAATTTCATTTTTTAAGCTTCCTCCAATTCATAACTAATTTCATCTATATTTTCTATTGAGTATAAAGCTTTTGCTTTTGCTTTAGTTGAGTCATATTCATGATGTGCACTATATACTAATTCAATTTCTCCTTCAGCTTTTTGAACTGCAGAAAAATCTAATCCATTTTCATCTAGAGCATTTGTTATAGTAATTTTTACATATTGTCCACCAATTTTTTGAGCAAATACTGTTATGTTTTCTATATATTCATCTTCATCAATTATTCCGATTTTAGTTGCTTCAATTTTGGTAATTTTATTTGTTTCTTCATCTCTTGTTATTTTTGCTCCTGGTAATTTATCTGCAAAAGTCTCTAAACTTGCATTTAATGTTTTTACTGTTAATGTAGCATTTTCATCATCAATTGTTTTTAAGCCTTTTGTTTTTCCTCTTGCTCCATCAAATTCAATATTTCTATATGTTCTCTCTACTTTAAAATTTGTCCCACCTCTGACTGGTGCAACTAATGTCTGTGTTTCTAATCCATAATTTTTAAACATTATACCATGATCTAATTGTATGTTTTCTATTTGCTCTTTTGTTATTTTTGTTTCCATTTTATAGTTCTCTCCTTTCACTTAAAACTAAATAAATGAATTTCAAATGATAAAACTCTTTTCTTGATTGTTTTATCATCTTCTTTGTCTGTCAAACAAGTATCAAACCAAATCACATAAGCATAACCATCAATTATTACTCTTTTTTGATTTAAAGTTTGTTTTAATTCATCACATATTTTTTCTAACTCTGATGTGTCTTCTTTTTTTGAAAACACTTCAATTTCTAATGAATATCTTGTATACGCATCATCATCTATTTCTTTAACATCAATTGTGGCATAAGGAAATTTAGAATCATTATGAGCAACCATAAAAAAACTTTCAACTATTGGATTAATTTCTTTATATATTTGTTGTCTAATAAATACTCTTGGTTCTTGTTTACTCATTATCCCATTTCCTCACTTTCATCTATCAATCCTAATGCTTTATTCTCATCTTCAATTGATTTTATGTATGTTCCTTGAATTTTTCTTATTTCGTTTTTGTTTTCTAAAATTACATTTTTCATCATATACCTTGCTTTCATCTTATATGTCCCCAGTTCTTGAAAACCTATATAAAACCCATCTCTTTTATATCCAGTCTGCAATGTTCCATTTTTCTTTGCCCAATATTGAGTATTTTTTCTTCCGTTTCCAGATTTTTTATTTATACGTTTTCTAGTTTCTTTTACTATTAATTTTCCAACATCTTTATTTGCAGCATGAACTAATTCCTTTAGCATATATTGAGTTCTATCTAAATTACTAACATAATAAACTTTATCTTTTGTAAATTTAATCGCTTTAGGTACTGCCATAAGAATTCTCCTCATTATTAACTTTACTACTACAAGTTAATTCAATTTTTTCATCATCTCTTGTATAAGTTTTTTG
>CALURS010000245.1 GCA_944323215.1 Candidatus Gastranaerophilales bacterium
ATCGGTATACCAAGCCGTGTTTTTACAATGAGTTTGGTATTAACATTTTTATTTTTATTCGGCAGAATAATCTCTTTTGCCGCAACGTCTTCTATAAACATAACCATTCTGGATTCACCGTCAGGCAGGCTTTTTATATCGGTAAACGTCACCCTTACAAGCTGCGGAACCCCGTTTTTTAATGTAAATTCGTTAGGAACGAAGCGCGCATGCGGAATAAGGTTGTCATTATTTGCACAAACCGGTACGGCACTCATTTTTCCCTCATCGGTTATCGTAAAATATTCGGGATATAATTTAAATCTTATAGTTTCATTTTTATCGGCCTGAACAAAAAATGATGTCGTAAGATAATTCCCTTTGCTTTTATTTGCATTGAGCTCTATTAATGTAGGCATTACCTTTACAGCCGCAAAGCCGTAATTGGTGTTTACAATAATTGTCAAAATAAGCACAAATAATTTCAATAAATTTTTCATATTATTCCCTCTCTATTACATAAGTCAGCGGATACTGTCTTATACCTTCTTTTATATACTTGTCTGTTTCCGAATTTTTAAATGAATATTCAAGAGTAAGATTTGTAGGAATACTATTACCCGGTTCCGTACCTCGAATAGTTGAGGTTCCCTGCGCAAGCAGATAATGTTGATTTGGCAAAAGTCTTACTATATTTTGTTCATAGTTACTTATGTTTCCGGAAACATTTTTCACAAGAAGTGAGTATTCTCCCTCAAGCTCCTTTATATTTGATGTATCAAGCCAAAGTTTCCAATTCGTGTTAGAAGTTAAATCCAGCCTTACATCGTTCTTGTTTTTTACTGAAATTTGTTTATTGAAAACATCTTCTTCACTAAGTATGATATAAGGATCTCCGCTGAAAGAACTTACAGCCTGTTTTTCGTCAACAACAAAAGTCAATAAAAACTCGCACTCATAATCTAAAGTAATTCCTGTTCTGTTTATAAACTTTAACGGAACAGAATATGTTCCCGCAGGAAGTTCCCCGATATTTTCCAAACGCAGACTCACATTTTTCTGTGCCGTTCTCGTAAAATCAATCATATCGACATAAAACATTTGGATTCCTGTATTGCTTATCTGAAAAGACTGCCCGTCACAGATTAAATACAAATTATTGACCGGAATTTTTACCAAAGGATTATCATTATTAGTTATATATTGGTCTAATGAACTTACAAAAAGCCTTGCAAACCCGACTTGCAGGTAAGTTAGTCCGACATTTGCAGTTATAGAGGTATTTGTTATAACGGGAACACCCGTAAGCTCCGCACGAAAATATGTATTTGCCAGGGCTGACGGGCTTATAATAACCAATAATATTAGTATGATAAACTTAATTATTATTTTCATTCTGATTTAAATCCTCAAGCATAAATATTTAAAAATCTTTTTTTAAATAAAAAAATAACCTGTAGTTGAATACTATCGGATAATAAATTTCCTGCCTTATCGGAGAATTTTAAATTTATTTATCAGTTATAAAGTTTTAATGAAGAAAGAGTTATGAGAAAATTTATTTTAGTAATTATTATATGTTTAACAACAGGAACAACAGCATTTGCGGAAAAATATTCCTCACAAACCCTGCAGACAGTTGTCCCTGAAGTTCTGCATATAGAAAAAATTATTGTCGAAAATGTTGAATACGATAAAGACGCCGAACTGCATAACGTTGTAATAAAACAAACCGAACAGGTAAATGAAAAATGTTACAGGCTAAGCCTAAGTCCGTTTACAGTAAGAATAACAACAAATTTATCCGAACCGATACAAGTCAGTGCAAAATTTGAAAGCTGCTGCAGTACATGCGGCAGATACCCGCTGAATAATGAAGATTTATCGGTCAGCCCCGCAGCTTATACAATTAACAATCCGCACGACAAAATTGAAACAGACTATTTTGTCCCGCAGGTACTTGCACATGATACCACTGTATGTACTTCATATAGAGCTAGGTTAGTAATTACACTGGGACGGGTTTAAAATGCTGAAAAAACTATTTACATTATTTGTTATATTTGCAATAAGTTCGCCTATGACAATGGCAAGAGTAGGCCAGCCGTCATTCGTTTTTGCAATAGATGAAAATCCGGCGGCATCTACATCAGACAGTAATAAAAGCGGCGGATTATCCGGGGGCGCGGTCACCGCAATAACTCTTGGTTCTATCGGAGGAGCAGCATTGCTCGGACTAGGCGGCTGGTTATACAAAAGAAAACTTGAACAAAATCTGGCGGCAGGCTGCATAAGAGGGGCTTCAAACCCGCTTGTGCCATTTTGTATAGATGAAAATCCTAATTCTGAATTTTATGCAAGAATTAACAATAATTACCCGTATTTAAAAAAAGCATTAAGTTTAAACGAAATTCACTACTGTCCGCATTCAAAATATATTCTTATTTATGATACCAAAATTGAAAAAGGAACATTTGATTCAATAAAATTTGAGATTCCGAATGGCACAAAATCAATCAAAGTGACACATGTAACAGATCCTTTTGAACAAAAAGAAATGACCGTAGAAATGTATCTGCTTAAACAATCAAATATGAAAGAACAACCCGATATAGAAGTTATGAAAAATATTAAAAACGAAATTACAGATTATCCGGGAATTATAATGAAAACAATCCCGATTGATTCACATACATTCAATTCTGCAATTTATGTTATATCAAATTATTCGGGACAAAGAATCTACGGTATTGTATTTGAATTTATTTTCTAAGTTATTAATATTTCTTTACCTATTTTCAAGAAGATATATTTTTAAATGGCAGGAACGACGAGGCTTGTCTTGGATTTGCTCCACGCTCACAGAGTTTCGCCTAAAAAAGCTTTGCTTTTGCCGGCTCA
>CALURS010000246.1 GCA_944323215.1 Candidatus Gastranaerophilales bacterium
ATGTAGGCGGTTACGGTGATAACAATAAACTAAAAACATTCTTACAACTAAGTTCGTTTGTTTTGGGGCTTGCGGTCATATTATCAATAATAGGAGTTGCGTGTGCACTAACAGGAAGTGTTTTTGTTTCACTCGGAGGCTCTTATTGGGTTTTATTTATTGCATCTTTTATCCTTCTTATGGGACTTAACTTACTAGGAATAATAGATTTCACGCTTGCTCCACTAGTTAAAAGAATGCCCAAAGGCAATTCTCACAGCTTATTTTTATATCCCTTTTTGTTTGGAATATTATTTGCTTTTGCAGTAAGCCCTTGTTCAACTCCCATTTTAGCGGGGATTATGAGTTTTGCAGCTTTAAGCAAAAATATAGCTCTTGCGGGGCTCATGCTTTTATTTTTCTCACTGGGACAAGGTGTTATAGTTGTTTTAGCCGGAATATTTACATCATTTATAAAAGGTGTTAAAAATTTTGCTAATATTTCCGAATTTTTAATGAAATTTTCAGGAGTTTTGCTAATAATAGCTTCAATTTTAATTTATATTAAAGTATTTTCAAAATTCTTTTAAAAATTTACAAATCTCCTTTTTATAGTACAATGTTGTTATAGATATATTATTAAAAGGGGAGTATATGGCAGATACAACTACAAACCAACATTATGATGCCAGCAATATCAGAGTCTTGGAAGGTTTAGAAGCAGTTAGAGTTAGACCCGGTATGTATATAGGTTCAACATCCCAAAGAGGTCTGCATCATTGTATTTATGAAATAGTAGATAATTCAATAGATGAAAGTCTGGCAGGATACTGCGATACAATTCATGTTACTATTCACAAAGATGACTCTGTTACGGTTCAAGACAATGGTCGTGGTATTCCTTGCGACATTAAACCTGATAGCGGAAAATCTGCCCTTGAGATAGTTCACACAGTACTCCATGCCGGCGGTAAATTCGGCGATGGCGGTTATAAAGTTTCAGGTGGTTTGCACGGTGTTGGTGCTTCGGTTGTTAATGCACTGTCAGAAAAATATGTAGTAGAAGTAGCACGTGATGGCTTTGTTCACAGACAAGAATACCTAAGAGGCGAACCTACAACAGAAGTTGAAAAAATAAAAGAAACAAATGAACACGGAACAAAGACTCATTTTTGGCCGGATCCTTTAATATTTACTGAAACAACGGAAATTGATTGCGAAGTTATAGCAAACAGACTTCGTGAAATGGCATTTTTAAATAAAGGATTAAAAATTGTTTTCCACGATGAAAAAAATGAAAAAGAAACAACCTATCACTTTGAAGGGGGTATTGCTTCTTACGTTGAACATTTAAACAAAAATAAAAATGTTCTTTTTGATAAACCTGTCTATATTGAAAAAATGGTAGATGATATAAGCGTTGAAATTGCAATGCAATACACTGATTCATACACAGAAAATGTGCTGTCTTTTGCAAATAACATTAATACTCACTCAGGTGGTACTCACTTAACAGGTTTTAGAAACGGTATTACTCGTGTAATTAATGATTATGCAAGAAAAAATAACATCTTAAAAGATAAAGATGCAAACCTTGCAGGAGAAGATGTTAGAGAGGGTTTAACAGCAATAGTATCAGTTAAAATCGGAAATCCCGAATTTGAAGGTCAAACAAAAGAAAAATTAGGTAATGCCGAAGTAACTCCTGCGGTTAACGATGTAATTCGTGATAAATTCCAAGAATGGCTTGAATTTAATCCAAAAACAGCAAAAATTATAATTGAAAAAACAATGCAAGCACAACGAGCTAGAGAAGCAGCAAGAAAAGCTCGTGAACTAACAAGAAGAAAAACAGCTCTTGAAAGTTCATCACTCCCCGGTAAACTAGCAGATTGCTCTTGCAGAGAAGCTGAAAAATGTGAATTATATATTGTTGAGGGTGATAGCGCGGGAGGTTCAGCTAAACAAGGCAGAAACAGACAATTCCAAGCAATTCTTCCTTTAAGAGGAAAAATCTTAAATGTCGAAAAAGCCCGTCTTGATAAAATTTATAATTCTGATTCAATTAAAACAATGATTCAAGCTCTGGGTATAAACATTTCAAAAAACCATGAAGAAGTTGATGTAACAAAATTAAGATATCATAAAGTTGTTATTATGACTGATGCTGATGTAGACGGAGCTCATATCAGAACACTAATGTTAACATTCTTCTTTAGATATGCTCGTCCGCTTTTAGATAATGGTTATGTATATATTGCTCAACCGCCATTATATAAAATTACAACAGGAAAGCAAACAGAATATCTATACGATGACAGAGCGCTTGACAGAATGGTTCGTGAAAGAGGCGTCAAAGGTGTACAGTTGTTTAACAAAACCAAAACAAAATCAATAACAGAAGATAAACTTGAGCCTTTGATGTATGAAATGGGTAAATATTACAGATCTTTCTACAATCCAATTATTAATCAAATGCCTTCAGTAATTGTACGTGGATTAATTCGCTCAAATATCGCTCCAAATGATTTTGAAGACGAAGCAAAAATGAAAGAACACTACGAATATCTTTCTCATTACATTAAAGACCACGCTGAAAACTATGGAATTATTGAAGCTAAAGATTATCGAGTATTTTTAACTTCAAATCCGGAAAATACAAGGTTTAATCTAAAAATTGAATTAGGAGGAGATTTAGAACCGGTTTTAATTACTCCTCATATGATTAAATCACAAGAATTTTTGAGATTAAAAGATGCTTATCCAAAAATTAGAGAATTTTTGATTGAAGAAGAAAAACTTTTAAAATTAGAAACAGAAACAGGTTCAGTTGATGTAACATCTTTCACCCAATTGTCAAAACTAATTGAAGACAGAGGTCAAAAAGGTATGCAAATCCAA
>CALURS010000247.1 GCA_944323215.1 Candidatus Gastranaerophilales bacterium
TAAAATGTGCGATTGACCGCTCTATTTTTGAATATCTCTTACCTTCTAACTGGCTTTTTATTCCTTCTTTCGCCCATATTATAAATCTATCAGAAATAAATTTATCATTAATAGTTAAGACAGCTAATTTCAGACCCAACATAACCCAAATGTCGGATTTCCACGGCATCGGCACTCCATCAAGTTCATGTGCCATTCCTATAATTTTATCTATTTGTTCCTTACATGCTTTACCAAGGAAACCGTTAACTGCGACTTCCGTTGCTTCTGCTCCAAAAGCAGTATCAACACCATGACTAAACCCCATATAAGCCAATACCGCTTGTTTGATAACACCATTATTTTCTAAAGTCTGTGCTCTATTCAGTAGATATGCACGTAATTCGTAAAGATTTTTGTGTTCTTCTATAAAAACCATTTTGCAGTTCCTGCCCTATTATTAATATAACCCTCATCCCATGTCGGAATTGATTTAAACACGCCCAAATAGAAAGCGATTAAATCCGAATATAATATTGTAACAGGTAAAGATGATGGAAAATAACTTCTCCAAGATTGGAATGAAAAATTATATATCTGCCGTGATAAATACGCAATATCCCTAAAGGTTGAGTCTGGATGCAAACTAACTAATAAACATTTTGGGTGTCCACTATTAGAAGTCTTTAGCTGTTCTCCCCCCTTTAAACATAACATTGTTTCCGTATCGGAAATATGAATTATTTGCCCCCTTGTTGGACTATATTTTCCCTTAGATACAAATTCTTTACTTGTATCAAATAATTCCAATAAATGATTTTGTGATATTTTTGCAAATGCATATTCAATCTTATACTGCCTAAAATCATCTAGCACATTTTTTACAGCATCTATTTCATATTTATTGAACTTCTTTACTGTGGAATGGAATATTATTCTGATTGTATCTCCATCCATAAAATTAAGTCTACCTCTCAACTTTAATATTGTATCATGTAATGTTTTTACTAGCTCATCTCTATAGTTTTCTGGAATAACAGCTTTGGATTTATTTGAAATGATATATCTCCCATCACCTGTAAAAACCGTGGTGATACCCATAACTCGCCCATCATCATAAATATTGGCACTCCCTATACCAACAACTATTTCATGCGCAACTGTTTCTGAAGATCTTAGCAACCATGGGCTTCCACCCATTTTTGCATATGTGGCTAATGCCAAATTGTTTAAAGAATACCCTAAGTTGTAGTCAAGAGCATTTAACAAATCAATCAAAAATCCTTGTACGGGTATTTCTTGTGCTATTAATTTAGATTTTGCTATAAAATAAGGGTTATTGTGGCTCTTTAGGTTTTTAAAATTTCCGTACAGCTGAACTAGAGCCAAATCCCATTTAGCTCCTTCTTCTACCTTATCTGCTATTGCTTGATCTATTGCTTTTTTATAGCTTTCTGGTGTATCGTTAGCGAAAGTATACGTTTTTACTTTACAACAGCCTACACAAAATCTATCTTCAAATCCTTTATCATAAACTTTATGTCCTTTTAATCCATGCAAAAATTTTTGTACAAACTGTTCCACCGCCCCCTGATGGGCTTGAGAACAAATTACACAAATAGAGGGATTATTTCTATCAAAAGTGCTTTTTGTATAGGGTCCAAATTGCTTAATTCCTTTATCTGGCCAATTAGATACATTATTTTGTCCGAATAAAAATTGGGGTTTGTCCAAAAGCTTAACAAAATTCGATACGTCTAGTTTATCTCCTATTGAGACATCTATTGATCCGATAAGTTTAAACGACTGATTACGAAAAAAATTCATTATTTTTTCAATTTCTGAAATTTTACTGTCCCCAGAATTGTAGGATTTGATTTGCGAAACAAGATGCTCTCTGTATGCAGCCGCTCTTGTACCGTATTTAAGTTTTAGAAATTCAGAAACAGTATTGTTACTTGCATCTATAAATACATCTTTTAAATTCACTGTTTCTATTACCGAAATATTATTTTCATATCTTGCAACATTATCCGCTACAGATACTATTTTGCCTATCATTTGTCGAACACCAGCCTTTATCTCGACATAAATAGACTTTTCGACTAAATCTAACCCTTGTTCATAAAAATAATCTGCTTTCTGACAGGTAATAAACTTTGCTGAATTATCACAAACCAGGCAAAGATGTTGTCCAATTTTCTTTATATCAAATTCGTATTTAGGTACAACAGAAAAAGGAAATTCCCTATCAGTAGTTATACCTTTTATTGGTTTGCTGCCCAGAAGCTGAATGGGATTAAATCCAAAAGATTGACTGCTTTTAGCATTATCTATTAAACGTTTAAATGCGTTTTTTATCAAAAATATCAAAACATTAGGATCTTTGCTTAAATCGACATCGACCAAAGAGTCTTCAAAGTCTTCATATTTCTCGTTGAAAGAAAAACACAAAACCTGACTTCCATTTCGTCTGAACAGATACTTGTTCGCGAAGGTTTCTTTTAGTTGTTTTAACCGTTCTTCAGAATAATCTACACGAGCAGCTTTAATTGGTCGCGTAATATTCAATAAAAGTGGATATGCATTTAAGTAAATGGCCATATTTTTTTCTCATTATAACACGGATTTATAGTAGCACTCTAACAAAAAAAGTAAAGTCATATAGCATATATTGTGAATAATCAACTTGATTTACTCTGTTTCTCGCAGTACACTGCCCTTGAATCCAATGGGAATTGGGTTCGGGGCTGTGGTGGCCCGCAGACGCGGCATTTGTCGTTAAAATCCCCCGACTGTGGTCGGGGAGCCGTTCGCTATACAACAGGGCTTGCCCGAAAGCACGGAGCATTCGTTTGCTGACACCAACTCCCCGGCCGTCAATTCCGTTGACGGTCTT
>CALURS010000248.1 GCA_944323215.1 Candidatus Gastranaerophilales bacterium
GTATTCTGGGCAGAGGCAATATGTATTGGTCCTGTATCACCTGCGATAACCAAGTCCATGAGAGAAAACATTGCACTTGTTTCTGGTAGAGTGTATTTACCGGTTAATATTTCAACATTTTGATTTTTAAGTTTTGCATGTGTATCATATTCATTTGCGCTACCACATACAAATACTGTGCCCCCAGTTGCTTTAGTCAAAAACTTACAAAGTTCAGCCCAGTTTTTTATATTCCACAGCCTGCCTTTTCTTGTAAAATCTGTACCACCACCTGGTGCCACAGCTATAAATGGTCTAGGATAATTTGATAATCTATTCTGTACAGTTGAAAGAGCTTCGGAATCAATTCCTATATATAAGAATTCTGGTTTTTCCAAATCTTTAATTACAGACTTAGCAGTTAAGTAGAAATTATCGACCCAGGATTTTCCATACTCTTTCTTTATTACATTCTTTTTTGGCTGCGCTAAAAATGTTAGAATAAAATTTCTTAATGTTAATGTTAAATTAAATATTACATCATACTTTCTATCTCTAAGCTCTTTGCCGAGCTTAAAAATTTGATTAATTTTATTTTTTCCATTTTTCCAAGCAATTAAGTTGTCAATCTCTTTATCCGGAGCTAATAAAGGAAATAATGATTCATGAGTTAAATAATCAACTTGCCAGTCTGGGTGAATTTTTTTTATTGCAGTCGCAATAATAGTTGCTAAAACGCTATCACCAATTGCACCTAATTTGATTATTAATATTTTTTTCTTATCTAAATTCGTCATACACCTTTTTGCTATTCGGAGGAAGTGGGATTTGAACCCACGGTGGAGTTTCCCCCACACAGATTTTCGAGATCTGCACCTTAAACCACTCGGACATTCCTCCAATAGTTTTCCTTGCTCATTAGTTTAAAAAGCACATTTTATATACTAGCGGTATTGCATCGCATACAAATAATGCAAAAAAGAATACTAAACCAAGTATTGCCAATGTCTTTTGCATATCAGAAAATAAAAATGCTTTTTTCTTTTTCTTACACTCGCTTATTGCATCACGCTCAATTGTGTACGGCTTTATTGGTAAGTAATTTTCCATTTCTTCAAGTACATTCTGATATTTTACTTTTATTAGTAAATTATATGAATCAATATTCATCCACCATAATATACACACCAAAACTCCTATTGCAGAAAACAATAAAGAAGCCGGTATTAACTTCATAAATACAATTCCACCGGTATAAATTGTTAATAATATCAAAGCAACAAACAACACAAGATAAAATCTATTAGTAACAAAATTCCTTGATGTGAATTTTTCTTTTTGTTCAGAATAGAGTTTATACTGTTCTAACACCATTTCTTCTTTTGTTAACATTGTTCCCCTCTTTCGCTTCTCACTTTATTCATTAATTCTTCAAAATCTTTTTCTTCAAGAGTTTCTTTTTCCAAAAGCGTGGCTGATATATATTCTAACATATCTCTATTTTCTGTTAAAAGATTTTTAGCAATATTATAGCGCTCATCAATAATTCGTTTCATTTCTTTATCGATATCAGCGGCTATTTCATCGGAGAAATCTCTTGTTTGCCCAAAATCTCTACCCATAAAGACATGCTCTTGTGATTTTCCGTATGCCATAGTACCCATTTTTTCTGACATTCCCCACTGAGTAACCATTTTTCTGGCAATTCCGGTTACTTTTTCTATATCATTAGATGCTCCTGTACTAACATTATTTTCCCCATATACAAGTTCTTCAGCAACTCTGCCGCCTAAAATCATTGTAATTTCGTCATAAAGTTTTGCTTTGCTTACACTTACCTTATTATCTTCTGGTTTAGTCCAAGTTAAGCCTAATGCATAACCTCTCGGGATAATTGTTACCTTATGCAATTTATCACAATTTTCTAGCAATTTTGCCAAAAGAGCATGCCCAACTTCGTGATATGAAGTTCGTTTCTTATCATCCTCAGTCATTACCTTACTTTTCTTTTCAATACCAGCAATAACTCTATCTATTGACTCATCAATTTCAGCCATACTGATTTTATCTTTATTTTTCCTTGCAGCAAGCAACGCCGATTCATTAAGCAAACTTTGTATATCAGCACCTGTAAATCCTGGTATCCGCTTTGCCAATGTTGATAAATCAACATCTTCATCAAGCGGTTTACCCTTTGCGTGAACTTTTAAAATTTGTTCTCTACCTTTTACATCCGGTAAACTTACCATTATTTGTCTATCAAAACGACCAGGCCTTAATAGTGCATTATCAAGAATATCCGGACGGTTTGTAGCTGCAAGAATTATTATATTAGTATTTTCATCAAAACCATCCATCTCTACAAGTAATTGGTTAAGAGTTTGCTCTCTTTCATCGTGTCCACCACCTAAACCTGCACCTCTTTGACGTCCTACAGCATCAATTTCATCAATAAATACAATACAAGGCTGATGTTTCTTTGCTTGCTCAAATAAATCTCTTACTCTGCTTGCGCCAACACCTACAAACATTTCAACAAAATCAGAACCGCTAATTGAGAAGAATGGAACACCGGCTTCTCCAGCTACTGCCTTTGCCATTAAAGTTTTACCTGTACCGGGTGCGCCTACAAGCAAAACCCCTTTAGGTATTTTAGCACCTAGTTTTAAATATTTTTCACCATTTTTAAGAAAATCAACAATCTCCTCTAGTTCTTTTTTCTCTTCGTCAATACCGGCTACATCGTTAAATGTGGTCTTAACTTTACTGTCTATCATCATTTTAGCTTTACTTTTACCAAATGACATAGCCTGTGTTCCACCTGCTTGTATTCCTCGTGCAAGCATTATCAAAAATACTATAAATAACAAC
>CALURS010000249.1 GCA_944323215.1 Candidatus Gastranaerophilales bacterium
AATAAAAATATGGTTCTAAATGCAAATTATATCGCTGGGAATTATAGAGTTTCTCCTAAATATTTGCTTATTGACGGCAGAAGTATTATGTTTAATGTAACTAAGAATTCTCCCCATGTTTATGTTGAATTTGTAGTTGATGTTAATGGACAGCGAGGAAAATCAGTTATGGGAGAAGATGTTTTTACTTTTATTCTTCAATACCGTAGTGATAGAGCTGCTAAATATAGTGGTTTTTTTACAGGGTTTAGTGATGCTCATTTGTGGGATAAAAATGGTGTATATAGTAATTGCCATAATAACGTAGGAAGTTATTCCTGCAGTGTTATACTTCAACGTAACGGATGGAAGTTCCCAAAGGATTATCCGATTAAGTTTTAGATTTCTTTTTACTTGAATAATCCGCAGTGCTGGAAAGCTGTTTTACTTGTAACCATTTTGGTAATCCAATATTGCATTTACCATAAGTTATGCTAAATGGCGTGGATTTATTTTTAAGCCTAGTTCAACAGCAAGTTATAATCTTACAGACAGAGATGAGCTGCTAAGAACTTGTAAAAACGAAGAAGGCAGCTACCATGCAATAGCAGGCTGTACTGCTTTAATATACTTTGACGGATGGGAGATATCTAAAGATTACCCGTATAGAATTTAGGCTGAAATTTTAAAATTTCAGCCTAAACAAAAAAAGAATTAATTATTTAATGTTGCTTTTAACCTTGCCATAGCTCTTGCAATAGCTGCTTCAGCCCGTTTTGCATCAATTTCCGCGTTATTATCCGCTAAGCGTGCTTTTGCACGTTTTAAAGCTTCTTGTGCACGGGTTACATCAATTTCATCACCGCATTCTGCCGTGGTTGTTAATATAAGTGCTTCGTCATTTTTAAATTGAAGAACCCCGCCCATTGTCGTAAAAAACTTTATATCATTGTTTTTAATAACTTTGGTAACACCTATATCCAACGCAGCCATAAGAGGAACGTGATTTTTTAAAATTCCTATTTCACCGTCAGATGTTTTTGTATAAATTTCATCAACATCCTCATCAAATACGACTCTTTCATGTGTAATTATTTTTAAATGCATATTATATATACCCTTAAAGTTCTCTTAGTTGCCTGCTTGCGGGAGAGGGAGTTTACAAAAACTCATTCCCGCGTTTAGCTTAGCTTTTGTTGATGCCTGCAATGACTTTGCCATTTTGTCGTCAAGCATCGACCTTAGCTTGCAATTCGTTTAGCTTTTTCAACAGCTTCTTCTATAGTTCCTACCATATAAAAAGCTTGTTCCGGCAAATCATCATGTTTGCCTTCAATAATTTCTTTAAAGCCCTTTATAGTATCTTCAAGTTTTACATATTTACCTGCAATACCAGAGAACTGTTCGGCAACAAAGAAAGGTTGAGAAAGAAATCTTTGAATTTTTCTTGCTCTGTTTACGGTTTCTTTATCTTCTTCCGATAATTCATCCATACCGAGAATTGCGATAATATCTTGAAGTTCTTTATATTTTTGAAGTATTTCAAGAACTTTTCTTGTTGTATTGTAGTGTTCTTCACCTATGATATTAGGGTCAAGCACTCTTGAAGACGATTCAAGCGGATCGACAGCCGGATAAATACCCAGTGATGCAATTTGTCTTGAAAGAACTGTTGAAGCATCAAGGTGTGAGAATGTAGTTGCCGGAGCAGGGTCTGTCAAGTCATCAGCGGGAACATAAATAGCCTGAACTGATGTAATTGAACCATCTTTTGTAGATGTAATTCTTTCTTGCAATTCACCCATTTCATTTGCAAGAGTCGGTTGATATCCAACAGCTGACGGCATACGTCCTAAAAGCGCTGAAACTTCTGATCCTGCCTGAGTAAATCTGAAAATATTATCAACGAATAATAATACATCCTGTTTTGAAAAATCTCTGAAATATTCAGCGGCCGTTAAAGCTGAAAGACCTACTCTCATTCTTGCTCCCGGCGGCTCGTTCATCTGTCCGTAAATAAGTGCAACTTTGTCGATAACCCCTGATTCTTTCATTTCATTCCAGAGGTCGTTTCCTTCACGTGTTCTTTCTCCTACACCGCCGAATACGGAAACTCCGGAGTGCTCCATTGCAATGTTATGAATAAGTTCCATAATAAGAACTGTTTTTCCTACACCAGCACCGCCAAAAAGACCGATTTTACCGCCTTTTTGATATGGTTGCAACAAGTCTATTGCTTTAATCCCTGTTTCAAGAATTTCTATATTAGTATTTTGATCGGTCAATTTGGGTGATTCTCTGTGGATAGGCAGATAAGTATCAGTTTCAATGGGCCCCATTTGATCTACAGGATCTCCTGTTACGTTAAGAATTCTTCCTAAAATAGGTTTGCCCACAGGGATTTTGATAGGTTCATTTGTATTGACAACTTTCATGCCTCTTTTAAGACCATCAGTTGAAGACATTGCAACGGTTCTTACTTTATTAGAACCTAGCATTTGCTGTACTTCTGCAACGACATAAGAGCCGTCTTCTTTGTAAATATGTAAAGCAGTGTAAATTTCAGGGAGTTCACCTTGCTGAAATTCAACGTCAATAACAGGTCCGATAATTTTAGTTATCAATCCTTCATTTTTAGTTAATGTATCCATTTTCCCTCTCCTTTAATAAACTTATTATAATACAAGAAAAAAAAATAACAAATAATAATATTTTATTATTTACATAGGGCATGTTATCGGAAGTCGATAAGACGTTAGGACGATAAGACGATAAGTTCTTTACGGTGCGCGAAGCGCACGTAAAATAAAAATAACCCGGCATTTAACGAAGTGAACAATCAATGTTTGCGAAACAA
>CALURS010000250.1 GCA_944323215.1 Candidatus Gastranaerophilales bacterium
ATGTTAATGCTGAAACAGCGATTGAGTATTGGGAAAATGATGATGATGTTCAACAAATTTTGCTTTATATGGAATCAATCCAAAATCCTGCAAACTTTAGAAAATTAGCATCAAGAGTTTCTAAAAAGAAACCGATTTTAGCATTAAAGTCAGGTCGTTCTGCTGCAGGAGCATCTGCTGCATCTTCTCATACTGGTTCATTAGCTGGTGCCGATAAAGCTGCTGCTGCATTATTGCATCAATCAGGAGTTATTAGAGAATTCTCTTTAAAGAATTTATTTGCAACAGCAAAAGTTTTTGCAAATTGTCCTATTCCAAACGGTGATAGAGTAGCAATTATAACAAACTCAGGCGGTCCTGGAATTATGGCAACAGATGCGGTTTGTGAATACGGTATGCAAATGGCTAAGATTTCTGATGAAACAAAAGAAAAATTAAGAAGTTTCTTGCCTGCCGCTGCATCTGTTAAGAACCCTATTGATATGATTGCTTCTGCACCGATTGAGCATTATAAGCAAACTCTTGAAACAGTTATTGCAGATGAAAATGTTGATATGATTATCACAATTTATCTTCCGTTCTTAGGATTGAAAGATATTGATGTTGCAAAAGCATTAATGGAAATCAAGGCTAAGAACCCTCAAAAGCCGATTATTGGTGTATTTATGACAAAGAGTGAATTCTTTGCTAAGTTATCTGATATGGATGTTAATATGCCGTTCTTTATGTATGCTGAAGAAGCAGCAGATGGTTTGAACAGATTAAATCAACAAAGATTATGGATGCAAAGACCTGAAGGTAAAATACCTTGCTATGATGTTGACAGAGCGAAAGTTGAAAAGATTATTGCAAAATCAATATCTGAAGGTAGAGCACAACTTACAACTCTTGAATCAATTGATGTCCTTCAAGCTTATGGTATTAGAGCTTGTAAGTATGGTTTGGCAACAAACGAAGAAGAAGTTGTTGAATTAGGTAATTCAATTGGTTATCCTGTTGTTATGAAGATGACTTCAAAAACTACTTCACACAAAACTGATGTTGGTGGTGTAAGAGTTAATATTAAGTCTGAAGAACAACTAAGAGCTGAATACAAAGATTTGATTGCAAAGCTAGATGAAAAAGGTCTTTTAGACGGTCTTGAAGGTGTAATTATCCAAGAGATGGTAAAAGGCTCAAGAGAAATGGTTTGTGGTATTGCAACAGATCCTCAATACGGTCCTATGATGATGTTCGGTTTAGGTGGCGTATTTGTTGAGGTAATGAAAGATGTTACTTTCAGAATTGCTCCTTTAACTGATATTGACGCTTTGGATATGATTAAGTCTGTTAAGGCATACAAACTTCTTGAAGGTGCAAGAGGCACAAAGCCTGCTCAAATTGATCAAATTCAAGAAACTTTATTAAGACTTTCTCAACTTGTTTCTGACTTCAAATTTATTGATGAGTTAGATATTAACCCATTATTAATTTCAGAAGCAACAGGTGAAGGCATTGCGGTAGACGGTCGTATTAAAGTAAGACTTGAAGAAGCTCAAAAGGCATTGAATACTTCTTGCTCGGCTTGCTCACTTTGCGGCTAGTATTAAATTTTAGAAGCGGCACCTGCAAAAATGCAGGTGCCGCTTTTTGATAGCTATTTTAACATCCTATGATATCACAGTTAAGTTTTAGATTATCTGGATTTAATAATTGAGGGTAGTCATTAATATTTTTATAGTTAACAAAGTTTAAAGCTTCAGTTCTTGCAAGTTCTAAAATCTTTGCATCTCTTACCAGATCTGAAATAATAAGGTCAGGTAATCCGCTTTGTCTTACGCCCAGAAATTCTCCCGGTCCTCTTAGTTGTAAATCTTTTTCTGCGATTACAAAACCGTCATTTGTTTCAGCCATTATATTTAATCTTTCTTTTGTTTGTTGATTTTTTGTATTAGAAGATAAAATACAATAAGACTGAAGCTCTGAACGTCCGACACGTCCTCGTAGTTGGTGTAGTTGTGATAATCCAAATCGTTCAGCATTTTCTATTACTATTATTGTTGCATTTGGTACATCAACACCTACTTCTACAACCGTTGTTGATACAAGAATATCAAATTCGTGCTTTTTGAATTTTTCCATTACATCATCTTTTTCTGTATTTTTCAGCTTCCCGTGTAAAAGTCCTATTTTTAGGTCCGGAAATACTTCATTTTGCCACTTTTCATATTCAATAGTTGCGGCTTTTGCAGAAAGTGTTTCACTTTCTTCTATTAGGGGGTAAACAATATATGCCTGATGTCCCTTATTAATTTCTTCTCTGATTAACTTTGTTATTATATTTTTAGAACTAATTAATTTAGTTATTATTGGCTTTCTTCCTTTTGGGAGTTCATCGATTATTGTCAAATCCAAGTCTCCGTTAAGTGTAATTGCTAACGTTCTTGGTATTGGTGTGGCTGTCATTGTAAGGATTTGCGGTAGTGTGCTTTTCCTTCTTAATGAAAGTCTTTGTTTTACTCCAAATCTGTGCTGTTCGTCGATTACAATAGCACCTAGGTTGTTAAATTTGATGTTGTCTTGTATTAAAGCGTGTGTTCCTACTGCTATTTTTGTTTGACCGTTTGTGATATTTTGTTCTTCTTCTTTTCTTACTTTTTTGGTTGATGAACCTAAGAATAGTCCAATACTAATTCCAAGAGGTGTAAGCCATTTTACAAGGTTATTATAGTGTTGTTGAGCCAGAATTTCTGTTGGTGCCATAATTGCTGCTTGGTAGCCGTTTTCAATTGCAGCTAAGAGCATTACACATGCAACAACTGTTTTACCGCTGCCCACATCTCCTTGT
>CALURS010000251.1 GCA_944323215.1 Candidatus Gastranaerophilales bacterium
ATTTGCACGTAAACATTATGAGTATTCTCAACAAGTATCTGTTACTGAATTGATTTCCTTTAATGATTTTTGCGATGCGTTTATTATTGGTGGTGATCAAGTATGGAATTATTTTATTCCGTTTGTAAAAGAAGACTGTTTTTTGAATTTTGTTGATGACAATAAAACCAAGTTATCATATTCTTCATCTTTTGGGCCCAAAAATTATTTTCCCCCAAAATATTTTATAGACAGTGCAAAATTGTTGTTGCACAGATTTGATGCTGTTTCCGTACGAGAAGATTATGCGGTAAATATTGCTAAAGATTTGTTTGAAGTGAATGCGGAACAAACTATTGATGCTGTATTTCTGATTGATAAAGAGGATTATGTAAAAGCGGCAAGCGAAGCTTCATACAAATTTCCAAAAAATTTTTTGTTTGCATTTATACTCAATCCGTCTATAGAAAAACGGATGCAAATTGAGGCAATTGCAAAAAAACTTCATCTTGATATAGTTTGCGCTCCCGATGCTGCATCTGCATATCATGAAAATTTTAAAAACATTTTTGATGGATTGAAGATATTATCTCCACTTGATGTGCCGAATTTCTTAAAGGCTTATGAAAAAGCATCATATATTGTAACTGATTCTTTCCATGGAACTTGCATGAGCTACATATTTAAAAAAAGTTTTTCAGTATATTTTAATGAAAAACGAGGAGAAGATCGGTTTGTATCTTTAATGAATTTATTAAAATTGAATGAGCGTAGAATTTATGAAAGAGATAATATTGACAGTATCAACAACAATAAAAACATTGGATTTGATATCGATTGGAGTAACGCAGAACAAAACGTAACACAATTTAGAATGTTATCTTTGTCTTGGTTAAATAATAGAATCGCTAACAGAAAAAAGGATAAATACCGTATCCCAAGTAAATATAATTATTTTAAAGATATCATAGACAGAAATGCTGTAAATGATAATAGAGATTTTAAGAATATAAAAATATTAGTTACCTTGTTACGTGATTATGGAGTTAAACATATAGTATTGTCTCCTGGTGGTAGAGATGTGCCTATTATACGTATGTTTGAATATAATCAAAATAGTTTTATTTTACATAGAGTAACGGACGAACGTAGCGCCGCTTATTATGGGATGGGGATAGCTACTCAGTTAAACCAACCTGTTGCATGCGTATGTACAAGCGGTACTGCGGCAAGCAATTTTTTGCCCGCAGTCACAGAAGCATATTATACTGGTATTCCTTTAATAGTAATTACGGCTGATAGGTACGGTGTTTATTTGAATCAAGGGGAAGATCAGACCATACCGCAAAAACATATTTATTCAAATGTAATCAAGATGGAAGTTACTTTACCGGAGTCGGATGGTTGGAAAAGCGATTATCAGGCTCGTCGTGATATATCTGCTTGTATTTTGGAATCAACGCACAATGGCTTCGGTCCGGTTCATATAAATGTACCTGTTGAAAATATATCTATAGGCGCAAATGTTTCAAAAGAGGTATGGGCATTGCATCCATTTATATATCCGCACATATTAAGAGCGGGATTTAATGATGGAACGCAAAAAATGCATGCCTGGGTCGATTCGCTTAAAAAGTCGAAACGTATTTTAGTGGTATATGGGCAAAATGCACCATTGGATAAGACACGTTTAGAAAACATTAATAACTTTGCGGCAAAATATAATTGCGTTATAGTAACAGATCATATATCAAATTTAAATTGTGCATATTCGTTGCAGCCGTATAATATGCTGAATGCCATAAATCAAGATCAATTCAATAATGAACTTTCTCCGGATATTCTTATTACTGTTGGTGGAAAACGTTTAATGAATGATCCTCTTACGTTTAAAATCAGAGGTGGTTATAAAAATATAAGACATTGGAGCGTGTCGCCTAACGGAACAATAAAAGATTTTTATTTTAGACTTACTTCCGTTATTGAATGTACTCAGGATTATTTTTTCAAATGGTTTTCGGAAAATGCTGGTGATATAAGAAATGACGGGGTTTATTACAATCAGTGGTTGAAATTATCGGAGCCATATGGTTATCCTGCCATTACTGATTTTCATGCTCATTATATTCAAAGTAGTTTTATTGCAAAAATACCAAAGAATTCAATATTGCATTTAGGCGTAGGACAAAGCTTTTTTGATATAAGGCGTTATAAATTAGACCCCTCAGTACAGGTTTATTGCAATATGGGAACCAATGGCATAGATGGGTGTACTTCGACTTTTATGGGGCAATGCGCTGTTGTCGATGATAAATTGTGCTTTTTACTGGTTGGAGATTTGTCCTTTTTCTATGATATGAATAGTATATGGAACAAGCCATTAAAACCTAATATGCGTATATTACTTGTAAACAATAACGGTAGTGGATTATTGCGTTCTCACAATCTTAAGGCAGTTACATCTGTTCATAACACCACAGCTGAGGGCTGGGTGAGATCGACCGGGTTTGACTATATGTCTGCATATAATAAAGAAGAGTTTGCTGAAAAATTAAAATACTTTGTAAGTAATGATCCTCAAAATGCTTTATTTTTTGAAGTATTTTGTGACTGATTTAAACAAATATGAATATAAATTTAAGACCTAAAAACATAATTGTTGTTGGTGGTGGTAGCGGTATAGGGTTTGCTGCGGCACAAAAGCTTTTGGATTCCGGCGCTAAAAATATTATATTGGCGTCCCGAAACTTAGAAAAATTACAAAAAGCAAGATCATTGTTGCATTTTGAAAGTGGACAAGCCGTATATGTTAATGAGTTCGATATACAGAACGTACAGGATCATAA
>CALURS010000252.1 GCA_944323215.1 Candidatus Gastranaerophilales bacterium
TATTAGGATTTAAGAGAATAATGCTAACTAGACTACTAGCCCCACCATAAAGAACCGAATAACAAATGTTATTCGGTTTTTTATATTATGAGGATTGGGGTTGATGTAAATTGACACCAAGTTTGAGAAAAATTTAAAGATAAATTTATCTGAGCTTTTGATATAATGATTTTATGAAAATAACAGTTTTAGTTGACAACAATTCCAGAACAGACAAATATTTACTCGCTGAACCTGCTTTGTCATTATTAATCGAAACGGAAGACAAAAAAATCCTATTTGATACTGGGTATAGTGATGTATTTTTGAAAAATGCCAACACTCTTAATATTGACTTAAACAACATCACAGATATTATTTTATCCCACGGACACGATGACCACACAGGCGGACTTAGATTTTTTAATCCTAGTAATAAAAATATTTTGTTAACTGCTCATCCAAGAATTTTTGACGAAAAATACGAGAATGATGGCACTTCCTATGGCTGTCCGCTGACTCCAAAAGAGTTAGGGAACAAATTTACCTTAAATCTAACTAGCAAGGTATACAAAATATCAAAAAACTTGTTTTTTCTAGGCGAAATTGAAAACAATTCCTCAAATGATATTGATGATTCTGCATTAGTCTATATATTTGATAATAAACTTTTTATTATAGTAGGTTGTTCGCATGCCGGAATTACCAATATAATAGAATACGCTAAGAAAATAACAGGAATAAACAAAGTATACGGGATTCTTGGAGGAATGCATCTGGTAAGCTACTCTGAACAAGAACTTGAAAACTTGAATAAATATTTTAACTCTGAACAAATAGAATACATTGCACCTTGCCATTGTTGTAATTTGAAATCAAAAATAATACTATCAAAAAACAATTCTATACAAGAAATTTGCACCGGAGACTTAATTACATTAGTTTAGAGAAATAGTTTGCTGCCACATGAAATACTCCACTAATAAGCACTAATTATCTAATATAAATTGGGTCTTTTTATGCTATTCTTATAAAAAAGGAGAGAAAAATGAAATTATCCGGACTTGATATAAATGGAAATGAACAGGAATTTGACTTAAACGACTATAAAGGAGAAAGAGTTGTTTTATATTTTTACCCCAAAGATAATACTTCAGGCTGCACCCAAGAGGCTTGCGACTTTAGGGATAATATTAACCGGATAACGCAATTTGCAACCGTAATCGGAGTTAGTCCGGACTCTATAAAAAGTCACAAATCTTTTAAAGAAAAACAAGGCTTAAATTTTGTTTTACTATCTGATCCTGAACACGTTTTAGCCGAAAAATTCGGGGTTTGGAAAGAAAAATCAATGTATGGAAAAAAATATATGGGAATAGAGCGTTCAACATTTGTTCTTGACAAATCAGGCTCTATAGAGAAAGAATGGCGAAAGGTTAAGGTAAAAGGACACGTTGACGAAGTTATTAACTACTTAATAAGCTAACTTGTCCTATTTTATAAATCTATGGATACAAAAGTTTTAAGAGCGGTCAGGCTGGAACGATATATATTTGGAGTATTAATGGCCATTTCAATGGTCTGGCTTGCCGAACTGAGCGGGGAAAAAGAGATTATATTTCCTGAGATTTGTGCACTAACAATTGGAGCGTGGGTTTCGGAGCAACAACCTTGGGCTGTAAATAAAAGAAGAATTTTTTTACTTATGTCAGCAGCTGCACTGTTTGGGGTTCTGGTGGTAAGATACTGTCCGCTGCCGCTTATCTTACAAGTGTGCCTTTGCTTTGGCTTCTCGGGATTTATTCTGACAGCGTGTAAATCTAATTTTGTTCCAATAATTTCTGCCTGCATATTACCTGTTTACCTTAGAACAACAAGCTATGTTTATCCCTCTGCCGTAATGATTATGGCATTGATTATAATATTTGCACAATGGGGAATGGAAAAAACTCACCTTCGCCCGATTAATAAATTTGTGCCCTGCAAGTTTAATTTAAAAACACAAATAATCAAATGGTCAAAATTACTAATCGTATTTGGACTAATTGCCCTAATACCGTTTAAAGCTCATCAAATATACTTTTTAGCTCCACCCTTGATTGTAATGTTCACAGAATTGTCAAATTCTAAGAGCCCTGCGAGGAAAAAGCCTGTTTACATAGTCGGATTAATGACCTTTAGTGCTTTTATAGGCAGCTTTGTAAGGTTGTTTTTCAATATTTACTTAAATTTTCCTTTGTCCGTATGTACGGCACTAGCTTGTATTGTACTATTTATAGCCTTAAACAGATTAAAAATAAACTTTCCGCCATCAGGTGCAATTTTGCTAATACCTATGATACTTGATAAGAGCTTGTTATTAACCTTTCCGATAGAAGTTTTCATCGGGTCAATTATTCTATGCTTTGTAGCGATGGCTCTATTTAAAGAGCCTCAAAACGGATAAATTATCTAATAATAAAAAAACAGAAGCCACAAATAATGACTTCTGTTTTTTATGGATTTTTATATAATTATTTCATTAATCTTTCGATTAGTAATTTTATATAATTAAACGGGGAATTTTTTTCCATTACTACACCATTTTTTTCATAAGGAACCTCTTTTGAGGACTGCGAAATTGTACTTCCAGCCGCAGAGTCAATAGAAGATTGCTTCATAATTGTATATGTTTTTACATTCGGATTGTTAGCTGCGGAATGTAAATCACTTACTGAAAAATTAAGTATATCGGATTCTTTACCAACCTTTTTTCCGAGATTGATTAAATACTCTTGCTGTTGTTTAGAGATTAATTTTTCTGGTGCGATGATAGTAGTCTTAGCACCGAATGACTGTTG
>CALURS010000253.1 GCA_944323215.1 Candidatus Gastranaerophilales bacterium
AAGTAAGTGGAATGATGCATCTGGCGATACAAGAGAGAGATATTTAGTGGTTGCAAATAACATTAGGTTATTAGGTTCAAAAAAGGATTCTGAATAATGTATATATCTGATTTGGTTGGCATAATAGCAGATGATTTAACAGGTGCTAATGATACGGCACTGCAGATGCAGCAGAAGGGTGCCGTGACAAAAATTTTATTAGAAGCACAAGAGCCAGCTGACTTTGATAGAGAAGCAACACAAGTTTGGGCAATTTCTTCTGAAAGCAGAAATCTGCAACCTGAAGAAGCCTATAACAAAGTGAAAAATGTTACCAGATTTTTTAAAGATAATTTTAATTTTGAATATTATTATAAAAAAATAGATTCTACGCTTAGAGGTCATATTGCAATAGAAACTTTAACAATGTTAAAGGAACTTGAATATGATGCAGCAGTTGTAATACCTGCATTTCCGGCAGAGGGGCGTATAACTGTAGGTGGATATCATTTACTTAAAGGTCTGCCAATTTCAATGAGTGAAATGGCTATGGATCCGCATTGTCCTATATTAGAATCACATATTCCAACTATGTTTAAAGAACAAGTAGGAAAAGAGCACGAAGATATTATAGGTACTATTGAATTGAAAACAGTCATGAATGGTGCCGGTCCGATACTAAAAAAGCTAAATGAGCTTATAGAAAGCGGGAAAAAACTTATAGTAGTAGATGCAGTATCTACTACAAACATAGAACAAGTAGTTCTTGCTATCAATAAACTTGAATACAAAATTTTACCTACCGGTACAGCTGCTTTTGCAAAGGTTCTTGCAAATATATGGCTTGGTGCAATAAAAAATCACGAGGAAGTTTTAAAGCTGCCTAATTTACCAAAACTCATTTTATCGGGTAGTGCGACACAAATAACTGCTAAACAAATTGAAAGACTAGAACAGTCGGATGATTTCTCAAATTTATACACAATACCTTTAAAATCAGAATATATACATAATAATAAACAGTCTGTAGTTTGCGAAAAAATTCTTGATAATTTAGGAAAAGATAATATAATCTTGGTGCATACTTCCAGCCTCGTAAATAATGAACTTGATGGCTCTGAAGCAATAGATGAAGATGCACAGGATTTATTTCATCAAAAAATAACAGATTTTCTTGGCTATTTGGCTCAAGAAATATCTCATAAGAGAGATGTAATATTAATAACCTTAGGTGGAGAAACATCATTTAAGTGTTGTAAAAATATTAATTCTATGGAATTAACAATAGTCGATGAAATATCCCCCGCAATAGCCCTTACCAAAAATGGGCAGCAAAAATGGATAATAACTAAATCCGGGAATTTAGGGAATGCAAACACCCTTATTGATATATTGAATTATTTGAAGGCTCATGAATAAATACGCAAATAAAATAGCAATTACAACAGGTGATCCTAACGGTATAGGTGGAGAAATTGTTGTAAAAGCATTAGATAAGCTTAACATATCTCCTGAAAATTTTGTAATAATAAGCAATGAAAAGCTGCTAAAATTAAATGGATATACCAGAAACGATATTGAGATAATAAATTTACCGTATGAAGGAGAAATAAATGCCGGTAAAGATACTGCAACCGGCGGGGATTTTTCATTTAGACAGTTAGAAAAAGCTTGTAAAATAACTCCAAAGAGAATAGTTACAGCTCCTGTGTCAAAGAAATCAATGCATTTGGCGGGGCATATATATAACGGACAGACTGAGGTCTTGGAACATTTTTTGTCGCATAATGGTGAAAGAGCGGAAATGCTGTTTATTTGTGACGATTTTAGGATACTTTTATTAACAAGACATGTCGCATTGAAAGAAATAAATATAACTCAAGAAATGATAATAAATAAAATAAATTGTTTGCAAAGCTTTTTTACTAAGTATACAAAGATAAAAACTCCACGATTTGGTCTTTGTGCTTTAAATCCTCATTGTGGAGAAAATGGCGTAATCGGGCGTGAAGAATTGGAAATTATTGAACCTGCAGTGAAAGTATTACGTAATGCAAAAATAAATATAACAAATCCGCAAAGTTCCGATATTTTATTGTCTACTGCGTTAATAAAAGCTATAAATAGAGAACCACAGCCTTATGACTGCTATATAGCAATGTATCATGATCAAGCGTTAATTCCAATGAAAACCGTGGGTAAAGAAAAAGCAGTAAATACAACGATAGGTTTACCAATAATACGAACATCTCCTGCTCATGGTACTGCATATGATATAGCCGGGAAGGGACTCGCTGATGAAGCATCAATGATTGCTGCAATTAATGTGGCAATGAATTTATAAATTTACATTTATACACACTTCATTGAACAGAAATAATTTTTAATGTACGCTAAAATGAAATAGAGGATAGCAACATGGATAATGACACAATCGATAATGGTTCAGTAGAAAATGGTTTCATAGTTGATTTGAGTAATGCAAAGAATACTTCTCAATTAATTTATGAACTAAGTTCAATTTTAGACTTGCCAGAAGCAAGAAACAAAAAAATATGTTTAAAACTTGGAGATACAGACTTAAATCAGTCACAAATTTTGAGTATAAAAGCATTAATTGATTCAATGCAGGGCGAAATAGGATTAATAGATACAAGCTCAGAACAAACACGAGCAGCTGCTGAGAATTTATCAATTGTAGTTACGGAGTTAAAAAACGAAATAGAAGTAGAACCGGAGCAGGTTGCGACTCCTGAAGAAATAGATACTGTATTAGGAATAGTATCATCAAAAAAAAAAAAAAAATCTTCTTCAAGTGATAATT
>CALURS010000254.1 GCA_944323215.1 Candidatus Gastranaerophilales bacterium
CTTTTATAAAAGACACGTTTGCAATTCCCAACAAACTTTTGTCTTCTACAGCAATGAATTCTTCTTTTCTAAACTTAAATTTCAACGGGACAAGACTATGCAAGAATGCTAAAAAACTAAATCTATAAGAATTTAGTCCTAAATTCTTACTGTTATGTTCAATTTTCTTTTTCTTACAATAAAATTTTCTAATCTTCGCCATAAAAAAATTATATCTTTTAATAAAAATATGTTCAAGCAAATGTTACAAAGGAACAGTTCTAAAAATTGTATAGTATTTATAATCACCCCAATATATAATCAACTGCAAAAAGTTATTTTGCAAATCGTTAACCTCTAAAAATGCTTGTTTTTGCTTAGGTCGTTTTGAACTTTTAAATAATCCGGCAAAATTTGTAACAGCTTGGCGCACCTTCTGCCCCGTAGTCAATTCCGGTTGAGGAATATTATCTTCGTAAAAACTTTCCGGTGTATAACCTCTATCATACGATGGAATAATGTATTTGACCTTTCCAGCCTCCTTAAATAATATATACCAACTATCATTATTTTTTCGAGGAGTTAATAAATAATAACCCGGTTCAATAACGATATTTTTAAAATATAACGTAGAGTTTAATCTCAATAATGGATATGGTGACCAAGTAGTATTTTGAATATCATAGTATTGATCCGGATCGACATCATGCTGATAAGAAAAAGTCGGTACTTCCATATCTCTGTATATCTGCTCCAGCTTAGACTGTTCTTGAGCAGAAACAGATGAAACATTTTCCGGAGCTGCTGTATACTCTAACTCTTCCGCTGCAATCGATAAGCACGGAACACACAATACAAAAATGAATAAAAACTTTAAAACTCTACTCATACAATATTATTAATAACTACTAGTAATAAATCAAACCTAAACTCCAGATTTAGGCAATTCAACTTTTTTTAAACGCTGCTCAATACGTCTATACCATTTTAATTTTTGCTGGAACAATGTATCATATCCAGCAAATCTGGCATGTCTTATATCATCAAACTGACTATCACATAATCTTTCTAAATCACCCGCTAAAAAGTGAGTGTAGTCTTTCCTATCAATTTTAGCATCATTTAATTCAATACACTTTCCAATTTCAACCCATACTTCAGGGCGATTATCCCTCAAGAAAAAATAATTAACGGCTATTGGAAATAAATTAACTGCACCATAATTTTTAACCGCTTTTTGCGCAACGTAGACTAATCCGGTTTGAAACTCTATCGGGCGGAAATTTGGAGGATTAATAATACCTTGAGGAAACAAATATAAGATATTATTCAAATCAGCCAATACATCCACTGCATAATTTAGAGCAGTCATAGAAGCTTGCGGCGATTTTTTATTAACAGAAAATGCACCACCACGCCTTAGCAAAGGAAATCTGTTTAATTCCTCAACCATTAAACGGATTTCTTTCCCAAATATCCTGTTACATATATTATACGCAACAATACCATCCCACCAATTACTGTGCGGAGCATACATTATCGTTGGAATTTTAGGATTTCTATTCTCAAAATTTTCTGCACCTTTATATCTAAATGCATAGAATCGGTTTTCTAACATTCCATAAAAAAATCTGTCAGCCACCCATAACCAAAATGGAGAAGTTTTTGCGGGGCGAAATTTTTCGTCACGATTTCTTTTTTTTGTTGGCTCTACATCCGCATATAATCTATCTAATTCTATCATAGTTTATATGGTACACTTTAAATTTGTTTTTGTGAATATTTTAAATGATTAATTTAATAAAAGTTTACTTTTATTTTAGGAGATATTTTCTAAAATCTCAGACCTTAATTTTAATGCTGGATAATATTCCGGCAATGATAACAAGCATTGGTTAATTGAATTCAGTGCACTTTTATAATCAGATTGCAGAATATAATATCTTGCATACATAAAATGTAATTCGGGATCATAATATACTGCGTTTTTATATAAATCTAAATATATTTTAGCCATAGAAATCAAATTATTATTAAAAAGGACACGACCAATTAATTTATATGCCTCCTTATTTATATCTGATAATACATTAGAGTAATTTAAAACTTTTTCCAAATATTGAAATTTTTGAGAGACAATCATCAAGTCAATATCTAACTCTAAAAAATTTCTAACTTGAAAATATGTAGGAGCCTGCATTTTAGAATAAAGAAATAAATTAATTAATTCTTTTAACCAGTTAGCTCTAATTGAATCAATAAAACTAAGGGCAAACAATGCTTTATCAAAATCTCCAGCTAAAAACAATGCATATGAGTATTCAATAGGAAAAGACTCAATACTATAATCCTGTAATGCTAAATTATATTTCCCGGACAGCAACAGCTTATCAACTGATTCCTTAGGACTTATTTTCATTCGTTTTCTTAATAATAACCCTTTTATTGACTTTACTATCTAAAATGACATCGTCATCAGCTCGCTTAACAATAGTTTTATTAACATTACCATCAGTCTTTTTCAAAATAGCATCTACTTGAGCAACCAAATCATCAGTAGTATTTTGTCCAACCATATTTGCCATTTTAATCTGCAAATAAACTTCTTCCCTATAAATTTTTACATCAAGCGGCGCTTTAATAGCTAGACGGCAAGAGCCATTTTTAGATTCAATAACAGTGACCTCAACATTATCATTAATAATAATTTTTTGACCGGTTTTTCTGGCTATAACAAGCATTATTCAGCATCCCCCTTTGAAAAAATAGGACAATTAACTTCATAACCCGAAC
>CALURS010000255.1 GCA_944323215.1 Candidatus Gastranaerophilales bacterium
GAACGGGAAATGGACAGCCGGTGGTGCATATATGAATATATCTAGTTCATTAACAAATACATATTTTCAACATCTTTTATGTCATGGGGCGTCAATCCATATGCTTTGTAAACTAAATAATCTATTCTATCTTCTAAAGTTGTAGTAGGAAGACCTTTTTGTTTATGCTCAGCAATTGACATTACTTTTTCTATTATTTCTTTTTTTTCTTGGTTGGAAAATTCGACCATCGGCATTTCTTCCAATCTGTCTCTTGTTACGCTTAATGCGCCACCGGACATCTTTGATGAATTATTGTAAGCTCTATAAATGAACGACATCAGTTTTGAATTTAATAAACCTGAATAAAATGCAATGTCTTCTATGTTAGAATTACACATTGATATTACAGTGCTTTTCCCGGCACAATACTTCCCATAAAAGTCTGGGAACACTTCAAGTTGAGTAGTCATGTTTGCTATTATTAACTTTGGTGAGATTGTTTGATGGTATCTTCTGTTTCCCAAATGTTTCAGTAAATCTTCATCAGACACTATGGGATATTCATATGATTCTTTTATATAGGTTGTCTTTTTCTTCCCCCAGTCTGTTTCGTATCTGTTTATTGTCCCTGAATTTATAAATTTTCTATGGCCATAATCATCCTTGCAATTTTTCAAGATCTCTTTGAGCTTGTATGCATCTGACACCGTAGCAGGGCTTTCAAAATGAATCGTATCTCCAACTAATGATGTTGCTGAGTGCCTAATTTTGTTTATTAAGTTTAGATCCTCATCTTGAGAAAAGTAAACATCCCATGGAGAAGCATTGAACTCTGCTTTAGCGATTTGTGTGCTAAACTTCTTCTGCGTTTTATCACTCATAACGGATATATTTGTATTTAATGATGAATTACTTCCTACGAAAATGGTTATTGGATAAACGGCCGCTGATACAAAGACTGGTACGGTAGAATAATCTCTAATTTCTATAATTCCACGTTTAGAAAGCATATCTCTGATAGTTGATGCATAATTTTTTGACAACAGTTTATTAGGAACAATAAAGCCTATATTACCTTTGGCGTTCAATATCTCTAAACCGCGTTCAAAAAAAAGCACAAAAATATCCCAATTTCCAACAGCAGATGTATAATTTTCTGAATACAATTTTCTTAAGCCCTTAGTATTTTTTACCATAGTTTCAGAATCAATATAAGGGGGATTTCCTATCACGATATCAAATCCTGACTTTTCCTTAAACACATCAGAAAAAAACACTTTAAGGTCGAAACGCTCATTACACAACTGCGTTACAATGACCTTCATCCGTTTTGTGTATTGGGCTTTCTCGGAACCAAAACTATCAAAATATTTATCTTTTATAGTTTCCAGTTCAGACACAAGAGTATTGTTTAATAAATTTTTATCTATACTGGTTAAACTGTCTCCACAAACAATTTTAAAATCTAAATTCGGTAATGGTTTTATGTTTGTAATATCGTCCTCATCAACAACCAATGACAGCCATAAGCGTAATTTTGCAATTTCAACTGCCGATTCCTCAATATCTACCCCATAAATAGAATCTTTAATAATTTGGCGTTTATATTCATAAACAGTATGTTTTCTATCTGCTTTTATGAAACCAGAGTTTAACAATGTTTGTCTTACGCGAATAATTTCATGCATCATGCCAACTGGAAAAGCGCCCGAACCAACGGCAGGATCACATATTTTTACTGTTGCAAGTGCATTATCAATCTGTTCAGCAAAATTTTTAATTCGTGATATTGGTTCTGGAATTTTTGTTTCATAACTTTCGGTTTCTATGGCTTTATCTTGTATTTCTGAATATACATCACCAAAATGAACCAAGAATTCGATATTGGATAATGAAACGTGGTCATCAAGCTTGGAGTTTATGTACTGAATAAGGCTTTGTTGACACATATAATGAACAATTTCGCGTGGAGTATAAAAAGCCCCCTTGGATTTACGATCATGAATTTCTAAAAGGTTTTCAAATACTTTGCCCAACATTTCTGGATCAACCGCGATCTCTTTTTCTAAAGGTTCATCTTCGCGGACAGTAAAGTTATATGTGTCAAAAACGTCTAATATTCCACTGTTGTCTTTATTGGAAAAAATATTGTTATCAAGCTTTATGTCTGTATTTTGCCAATTATACATTGCATCAAATAATCCACCGTTTAAGAAGGGTATTCTGCAACCCAATTTATCAAAATAGCAATCTTTTTTTCTTTCAGAGGCTAATCCTTCATAAAAAAGCGGTTCCAGATAATCATTAAAATAATTATCACCATTATTTACGGCTCGTTCAAATAGAGAACGCATAAAACGCCTATCTCCACTCCCCCAGCAACCGCAAGTTTCAACACCTAGCCAACCCTTTTTTTGAATGAAATAAAGAAAAACTATTTGACCCATTAGTTTTTTACAGAATAGTTCGGCTGAAATATTCTTATTTACAAATTCGAACCGAACTCTTTGATCGTGGTCTATTATTTCTTGAATATTATCTACAAGTCTAAGAAATAATTCTTTGTAATGTTCGAAGAAACTATCGGAGACACGTTCTACAGCGAATGCATTTTCTATGTCACTTAATTCTGGATTCTTGACAGACGCTTCTAATAATTGACATAACTGCTGTTGGGCCGTATGACTGGCTTCTTTGGCCCCAACCATGTATGAAAATCTTTTTGCCGGGGTGATAATGTTTTGTTCTTTCAGAGTATCAAAATTGAATGAATTATCGAATCTT
>CALURS010000256.1 GCA_944323215.1 Candidatus Gastranaerophilales bacterium
TGAAATTTTTAATAATGACTTTAGAATAGGAGCAAGAAGAATTACAATATCTACAAGCGGTATAATCCCTCAAATTTATAAACTTGCTGAGCTTAATTTGCAATCAACTCTTGCGATATCACTACACGCTCCTAACCATATTTTGAGAAAACAAATTATGCCGATTGAAAACAAATATCCGATTGATGAACTAAAAAAAGCTCTTATTAACTATACAGAAAAAACAAATAACAGAATTACTGTTGAGTATATTTTAATCCATAAACTAAACGATACTTTTGAATCGGCAAAAGAACTTGCATTCTTTTTGAAAGATATCAAGTGTAATGTAAATTTAATTCCATATAATCCAGTAACAGAAACAGGCTACAAAAAGCCAATAAAAAGCGATATTATGAAATTTAAATACATATTAGAACATTCAGGAAAAAAAGTTACAGTACGCTTAGAGCGTGGAGCAGATATTGATGCCGCCTGCGGACAACTTAGCGGAAAATCAAAAACTTCGAAAGGATGCTAATGCAAAAAACTATCTTTCAAAAAAATATAGATGCACTTAAAAGCAATACCATCCGTGAAATTCTTGTTAAACACGCAATTCAAGGAAATATCCAAATAAAAAATACTAATGGATATAATTTAGAATATAATGGGAAGTTAATTCACAACCCTATTTCACCTCTTGGTGAAGCTCAAAAAATTTTTGAAACTTTCGATAATTCGCCTGAATCAATAAATATTATCTACGGTATCGGCTTAGGATATTTTTTTCAATACAGTGCTATTAATTCCTTAGGGAAAATTATACTCTATGAACCAAATCTTGATATTTTAAAAACTGCATTTACACTTGTTGATTTTTCAAAAGAACTTTCATCAGATAACGTTTTTGTAGCAATCGACAAGACAACACTTGAACCAATATTAAGAAATTATATGGGCTATGGAAGTTATCCTGCACTATATTGCCTACCTTCATATAAAGAAATCTTTAAAGAACAGTTAAAAGAAGAACAAAAGAAATTAACAATACTAACCGGTGCAATTGCACTAGATTGTGCGTACACAAAGAACCGGTATTATCCTGTAAGCTGTAAGATTTTAAATAATATACCTTATTTGACTAAAGAAACGCCCTTAAGTGAAATAAAAGATATATATAAAAATGAGACAGCAGTTGTAGTTTCAGCAGGCCCAACGCTACAAGAGAACCTCGAAACGCTAAAAAAATACCAGGATAACGTAATAATATTATGCGTAGGTCCGGCTTATAGAGCTTTGGTAAACGCAGGCATTCAACCAGATTTTCTTTGTATAATTGAAGATAGAAACTGTAGCGGACAAATTAACGGCTTGGACTTATCCGATACTAATTTAATTATAGAACCTTCTACACACCCTGTTTTCCATAAACTAAAAACGAAGAAAACTTTTTTGCATATTTCTGATAACCTTCCGCCAAACAAAATTTGGGCAAACATAGCAGAACTCGATACAAAAGAATATTACTCAAGAGGTACTGTCTCATACTGTGCTCTTAACTGTGCAAGAATACTTGGCTGCAAAAATATTATACTTGTCGGACAGGACCTGGCATTTATCGACAATCAGTTATACAGTAAAGACTCCGCGTACGGAGATTTGAAACTCCAATATAACGAAAATACAAAAAACTATGAAGTAATAGTAGACAATTATGAAAGACTGGGATTTAACCTTTCTAACAACAAAGAAAAATTACCATTCTTTATACAAAAGACAATCAATAGATATAAAGGGAAAATAACAACAATAAAAAGTATAACCGGAGAATTAATCCCAACAGAAGCAGTATATGCAACTTTTGCGAATACAATTTCAAAATACCCAACCCTTTACCCTGATAGAAATTACATTAACACCTCTATGAAAGGGGCTTTGCTTGATGGTTTTGAAAATATCCCGCTGAAAGATGCTTTACAAAATTCTTCCAAAATAGAAAAAAAAGAATTAAATATCTCAACTTCTATAAAAAATGAGTGTGTTATTAATAAACTTAATGACATTTTAAAAGATTTTGCAGCTGTTGAAACTCAAATAAATGAGAATAAAAAACTTATTTCTCGTTTAGAACTTATTTACAAACGCAACAAAAGTTTATCAAAAGAAATTTTAACAGGAGTAAAAAAACTTGTTGATAACTATATACAAATCTCAATAAATTATGCACAAAAAAATCCAATTTTTGATTTTATAACTAAAAAAGAGCAAATGAACTTTGAAACCTGCTTGAACCAAACAACAAATATGACACTCGATAATATACTTAAAATAATAAATACCCAAAATGAATTTCTTAAAAGTGCAACAGAGCACGTTAATGAAGTAAAAGATATAATAAAAGCAGATATTGAAACATTAAAAGCAGAGGAATAATAATGAAAATAGTATTACAGAGAGTGAACAAAGCCTCAGTAGAAATCGATAATCTATTGTACTCAGAGATAAAAAAAGGCTATCTTTTACTTGTTTGTATAGAAAAAAATGATACGGAAGCAGATATTGAAAAATGGGCTAATAAAATAACAAAATTAAGAATATACCCTGATGAAACAGGAAAAATGAATTTATCAATAAAAGATATCTCCGGTGAGATTTTAGCAGTCTCACAGTTCACTCTGGCAGCAGATTGTAAAAAAGGAACACGCCCAAGTTTTGATAAATCTGCTCACCCTGATGAGGCTAAAAGATTGTATGAATATTT
>CALURS010000257.1 GCA_944323215.1 Candidatus Gastranaerophilales bacterium
ATTCTTATATTCTGTTTTTCTACAGCTTCATAATAAAAATCCCTGAATTTCAAAAACTCAGTTTCTGCTTCTTTTGTACCTTTTTTGTCTTTAAATACATTTTGATAAGCTTTTGTTGCTTCTCTGATTGCATTTATATCAGACAGATTGTACTTTGAATAATCTAGAGCAAAAGCACTGTTTGACAGCAGAAAAAATATAAGAAATGTAGAAAACAGTTTTTTCATAGATTTAATTGTACCCTATTTCTTGTAATTTACATAGAAAATCACCTCCTGAATTTTGCATAACAAATAGACAACTGTAAATATACTGTTGTCTAAAATAAGCACAGCTATGCCTAAATTTTGATAACGTAGGCTTATTTACGCAGATAAATAAAGGAAATAAACCTGTTAAAAGACATTGCTGTCAAACATATTATGAATTATTTCTTCCCAATAATCAAGTATTGTAAGAAAAATTATATTGTGAATATTCGCAGCCTTTGTCTCCAAGCCGAATTGAGAAAAATATTAAATATGCACTAAATACCCAAAGAGCAGGTATGAAAAATACCTGCTCTTTTAGTAGAATCTAATCCTCTATAAATACATGATTGCCGTCAATTGTAACCCAATGACCTTTGCCAAAGTTTATAGGATACCGTCTTTTTCTTTCTTCCTGCATTTGATGATATTTTGCTTTTATTTCATCAGAAAATTTTTGAGCAGGTGTTCGTGTATCTTTTCTAGGTGTTTCCGTATATTTCCGTTTATCGTTAGGATGAGTTATAAGTTCTCCTTTTCTCATTTTCTTCATTACTTCTTCTGCGATTCTATCTTCAAGATGCCCACTCAAGGCGTATGCTTTTAAGACAAATGGATTTTTTATTTCTTTTGCAATTTTTTGTGCAATTTTTCTTCCTTCTGCGTTATTCCATCTATCCATGTTTTCTTCACCGGCAGATTGTCCCATATCCTTTCGACCTTGCCATTCATGAAAATCACCAATCAATTTGCTTGCAAAAGAACCGCCTTTTGTTAAAGATATTTCTGCGGCTCCGAAAGTATGTTTAAATGCATCAGCTTCATTATTCCATGTATCATGTTTCCCTTCACCAATTTTAAATCCGTATATTTTTTGATATTTTTTAGTTTTTGCATATATCTTTTTACTATAATCATTTCCGTATGACATATATTAAATCCTTTCTGTTTTGTGCTAAAATTCCCTTATGAAAAAAATTAAACAATGTTTTTCACTAAATTTGTTATCATTATCAGGTTATGCTTTTATCATTTTTTCTTTGCTGATATTTTTTTATTTCTACCCGCAAGCAATAGAAGAAAGTTTAAAAGACGGACCTACTGATAATTTTGAAGTAACCGTCGGACATGTTTTATGGTTTATTGAAGTTGTTAAATATTTTCTATTAATAGAAATAGTCTTGTTTGTTTTAAGATTTATCGAGTTAACTTTTTATAAAAATAAGCAAAATTTATATGACAAAATTTTTAATAAAATACCTGACGTGATAAAAAAAATTCATACAGTGCTATTTTTTACAGGAATAATATTTGCTTCAATTCCTATATTTCTTTTAATATTTTATATTTTATGTTTTATCATTGAATCTATTTTTCTTTACTAAACTATAGGTGGGCTGTGACAGCATAAAAGCATATTGTTTTGTTTTTGCGAATAATCTTTATTAATCAAAATAGTGAAGTATATAAAAATAATTACAAACTACTAATTTATATTGACACATTGCTTGACAAATGTTAAGTAGTGTAAACTATAAAATTCAAATAAACCATAATACAGGTATTCTTGCATGCCTGCAGCTCTTATTCTTCAACCAAACCAGAGAAAATAAAAATTTTATAATACAAAAGAGCAGGTATGAAAAATACCTGCTCTTTTAGTAGAATCTAATCCTCTATAAATACATGGTTGCCGTCAATTGTAACCCAATGACCTTTGCCAAAGTTTATAGGATACCGTCTTTTTCTTTCTTCCTGCATTTGATGATATTTTGCTTTTATTTCATCAGAAAATTTTTGGGCAGGGGTTCTGTATTTTCTCGGGTCTGACGGGTGTGTGATAAGCTCTCCTTTTCTCATTCGTGACATGATTTTATCTGCAATAATATCGTCCATTTTTCCGGAATTGATATGTTTAATAACTTCAATAGGATTATATTCTCTTCTTATTTCTTTAGAAATTTCTCTTCCTATTTCGTTATTCCATAAATCCATATTCTTTTCGGCTTTAGGTTGGTTGCTCATATCGCCTTGCCATTCATGGAAGTCACCAAACATTTTACTTGCACCAACAAACGATTTTAATGCTAAATCTGCCTGCATAAATGTATGTTTGAAAGCATCAGCTTCATTGTTCCAGGCATCATGTTCTCCTGTACCAATTTCAAATCCGTATATTTTTTGATATTTTTTAGTTTTTGCATAAATTTCATCGTTATAAAATTGAGTTAAACTCTTTTTCTTTTTTGTCATTTGTAATCCTTTCTTTAATTTTGTAAAATACTATTATGAATTCAGGCAATTTGAAAAATAGTGTATCTTTAAACGTCGTAGCTTTATTAGGACATTTAGGACTATTTTTTTTAGGATATTTTATTATTATCAATCAATTAATTATTCTTGTTTTTCATAATTTGCCTTTTATGTCTATAAATACAGCTTGCAATTATCTGGAAATTTCTGTGTATTTGTTTTTTGTATTATTAATAT
>CALURS010000258.1 GCA_944323215.1 Candidatus Gastranaerophilales bacterium
CTGCTCTATTATTCATGGCAACTCCGAAATTGAAATAACATGTTTATTATAACACTTTTATTTCAATTTAGCAATTGAAATTGAAATAAAAGTGAGTAATTTGTTATAGTATTTCAATCTCGTATCTAGTATAACGGAATTTTGTCAAAAATACAGAATTTTTCTATGGCTCAGATTAAAGGAGGCTAAATGGGAGATTTACCCCTCCCCCACTCTTGTGCAAAATCACAATTCTTCAATTTTCAATCTTTTCTTAATAGTTATTTTAAGTTGGTAGTTATAAATCCAATCAAATACATTTACCCCAAGTTGCAAAAGAGTTGCAAAAATTCTGATAAGTAAATCTTAATAGTGATAAATTGTGAGAATAAAATTAGTCTCAAATTCATGCACCGCAACAAACAGAGACAAATTCTGATAAATTGCGGTTACAGGTAAAAACCCTTGCAAATAGGGTATTTATCTCCTCATAACCCGAAGATCGTTGGTTCAAATCCAGCTCCCGCAACCATGTTACTGGAAGTTTCTAATGTAGGAACTTCCAGTTTTTTAGCCTTTTTAGAGCTTTCTAATGATGTCCAAAATGGATTTATGTTAAATTTCACATTGACCGCTTTTCTAACAGGGTCAAGGGTTACAGACTCAATACATTTTTCCACAAAGGCTCTTTTTTCAGCAGAGAACTATGGATTAATAGCTTTGAACCATTATAACATAACTGTTTGAAGTAGTTATAAGTCAGGATTCTATACTAATTAGGTCTGTTGCTGCTATCAATTTGAGCTTCAATTGTCTGGATATCTTATCTCATTTCTATATATTCAAGAGATTCTTTACTGATAGAATTATTTGCCAGCTTTAAGTATTTGCGTTGATTTACACTCATTTCAGGATTTTTGCTGCTTTCTCTTGTAAATCTTGCGAGGAAAGTCATTAAAGGAAGTATTCTGTCATCATTGAGAAACACATCTTTGTTGTTTAATTTGAAAAAAGACTGGCTAAGCTTTTCTTCCGGAACATCAAATCTTTTGATATGCAGCTCTAGTCTATCAGGTTCTTGCTGGTTTATATACATTACAGGTGTTCTTTTTAGATAATCACTAAGGTGATTTCCTCTTTCATCATCAGTTAGTTTTACAGATATCTTCAGTTCTGTATAGTTCTTTTTTCTATATCCTATATGATTATCCTGTTTTTGATACATTCCATTAGCTGAATATTCTTTTTTGCCAATTTTAATATTATTAATACCTTTAAAACTTATGTTCATCATACTTTGTCCTTTATGTAAAAACGTATCTGTTTTAAAACATATAAAAAAATAATTTGCTATGTGAAAATAGTTTTTTTAAATTTTAAATAAATAATAGAGGATTAGACTCTGTAAGTAAATATAAAATAATGCTAAAATTATTATAAAGGGTTATCCTAAATAAGGAAGTTTATATGAATAACAGTGTTTTAAATTTGTTGTCTTACGGAGTTTATGTTGTAACGACAGTTGATGATGAGCGTTCTGTAGGCTGTATTGCAAATTGTGCAATGCAAATTACATATGATACTTTATGTATAAGTATAAATCATGATAATTATACTAACGAATGTATAAAAAAATCCAAAAAGTTTGCTGTTTCTATATTAGGCGAGCATGTTGAGGATTCAATTATCCCTACATTCGGATTCAATTCCTGTCGAGATATTGATAAGTTTGAAAAAACAAAAACTCTTAAAATTAACGGATTGGATATTCTTGCTGATTCCGTAGGATATGTAATTTGCGAACTCACCGGAGAGTTTGAGACAGAAACACACACTGTTTTTATCGGTAAAATGACAGCAGGAGACGTATTAAAACAGGATACTCCTATGACATATGATTACTATCATAAAGTTAAAAAGGGCAAAAGTCCGAAAGCTGCACCTACATATCAGGAAGAGATTTTCTCTCCATCAAATATTTCATACAGATGCAAAATATGCGGTTATATTTATGAAGGTGATATTACAAAAGAACCTGATACTTATATTTGTCCTATATGCAAAAAAGATAAAACATATTTTGAAAAAGTCTAATTTTATAAAGATTTGTAATCTATATGTCTGCCGCTTTGAGCACAAAAAGTATCAACCATTTTTATTGCATCAGATTTTGCAATATTCCCTTTTTTGACCTCATCAAATATTTCTTTAAAATAATTTTTTTGATTTTGTATAGGAAATTGTACAATAAATTCTTCCATATCACCGTTAGAACGTATATTGTTGTCTCTTTCGCAGGCAAGTGCATAGTTATACATTTCATTTGGTCCGCCTTTTGATTTTGGTCTCATATGTTCTATTGTTACAATGGAAGGACGCAGCATATCATATCCTATTGCATCTGATGCTGCCATTTCGTGCTTAGTTATAAAGGAGTTTACACTATTTCTGGAATTTGGCAGACGTTCTACAATACTATTTATTTCTTTTCTTAATGCTTCATCAGGCATTCCCTCCAAAGCTTCATTCAGGTCATATTTAAAGGCTTTGTTACTAAATTTTATTTTTACGGGTTTGCGTTCTATTGTTTTTATTGCTGTATCACAAAGATTTATTATATCTTTTCTGTTTAATATTTCTGCATACTTTTGAATTTGACCTATAAGTATTAACTGCAGGTCTGCTTTAGTTAGTTTAGATACGTCTATATCTCTTGTCTGAGTAAGAATAAGAAGTTTGTTTATAAATTTTTCCG
>CALURS010000259.1 GCA_944323215.1 Candidatus Gastranaerophilales bacterium
CCTTCTGTTACTGATTCAGAAGTAAATAAAAATTTTTTTGATGTCATTTGTTTCTCCTTAATTTATTTTACCGGTAAGGTTTTTAATTCCGACCCGGTTTTGTAATACATAACCACAGTATTTTAAAATAGAAAAAGTTCTAAATCAATTTTTAGCTTAATATTTGTTAATGAAAATTCACATATTTTTCAAACTCTTTGTAAAAAAATAATTTTTATTTATAATAGGGATATAAATTATTGTAGCAAAAATAGGATGGATCCATGGATATGAATGAAAGTGTTGGTAAGAAGATAGTAGAAGCCTTGGAAAGACAAGCAGAAACAGATATAGCATCTTCTGCAATAAATAGTTCCGCATTTCAAGCAAGCAGTAAAATTCCTCAGGAGCTAAATAAGGAACCTGAAATAAAAACAGTACTTACAGAGCCTGCAAAACAAGAGACAAACGTTTTTGGAGATATTTTTGGAGACTCTCAAGATCAACCGACAATAACCAGTCCAATATCACAGCAAAAATCGAGTATTACAGAAGACTCATTTGATAATTTGTCAGGATTTGGTGAACCAATACAACAGGCATTCAGTCCTATTAATGAACCTACAACGTTTGAAATGCCTTCTAACATTGTTGTTTTAAAGAAACTTATTTCACAACTTCCTAGTGGTGTTTCGCGTCATACAGGGGCACAAATTATTAAACAAACAATGGAAGCTCTTGGTATTTCTATGAGGAGCGTTCTTCAAGATGCTCAACAAGTTCAAGAAAATCTTAAAAACTCAGCAAAAGAATGCCAATCATACATTCAAGAATATAAAAAACAAATTGTATCACTTGAAAAGCAATCCCAAAATTATCAAAAACAATATGCAGCATTGAATGATTTAATTAGCTTATTCATTCAAGCAAATAAGTAGGTAAATATGTCAGACGAAAAAATTGTTAAACTAGGTTCTAAACGTGAAAAGCACGAAAAAAAGCAACCAAAACCTGAACACAATCCAAATGAATTCATACCATCAAGGGAATTAATCAATTGCAGTTTCTGTGGGCGTTCATCAGCAGAAACAATTAAAATGGTTAAAGGTCCGGGGGTTAACATTTGTGCAGAATGTACTATGATTGCTGTTCAATATCTTATACTTAATGATCGATTACCGTCTGCTGAAGCTCAAATGATTCTTGATGCTTTCTGGGGGAAAGCGAAATAAAACACCTGCGGAGTTAATATGAATAAAATCCAAATAAAAGCGGAATTTTTAATGCTGCTATCAAAATTCAATTTGAATAGCCCTGACTTTTTGGATAGCATTAATATACTTAAAAACACAAATGAAGATAAATACTTAACAGAATTAGCACTTAAAGAAGCCGTTTCCAATGATGATAAAAAGCTTGACCACATAATTTTCATTTTACAGCAGGTGGTTAATAAAAACAAATTAGAAGACTATCTATGGGAATATATAAAAGATAATGAGTATCCAGATACGCTTAAAATAGCGGCTTTTAATATATTAAGCCATCTTAATCCCAATTGTAATTATCTTTCTGTTAAAGATTACATTTCTGATATTGAAGAAATTATAGAAGATGAAACTAAGGAAGTTTTAGCTTCTGCATTAATGAATCCTGAAGCTCAAATTGATTTTATGGACTTTATGAAATCACTTGGAGAGGATGATAAAGTAGCTCTTTTGGAATCTTTAAAAGAAGACTACGAAGGTGATGCTCTTGCTAATATTGTAATTCCGGTATTTTTATACTCTCCAAACAGTAAGGAGGGGATTACAGCTCTAAATATCTTAGGTGATACAAAATCTCAACTTGCTTATCACGAACTGGAAAAATCATTAGACTTTGTAGATGACGACTTAAAATCAATTGTCAATAAAAATATGACAAAGTTAAAGCTATCCGGAATAAGAGTTGATGAAACTTTAAAATTTTACAAAGAAATCTTATCTGTTTCAAAGCCTTATAAATCAATAATCTCGTACCCTGACGGTCATGGAAATTGTGCAATTATTTTTACTCGCAAAAGAATAGAAGATAAGACTATTCAACTTCTTGCCATTGTAATTAATAACCAATACGGAATGCTTGATAGTTTTGGTTTTAACTCAATTACAGAAGATGATTATTTGATGATAAAAGATCGTTTTGTATCGGGGAGCAGATGCGTTGAGATAGAACCAGAATTTGTAAAATACTTGCTCAACAGTGCTGAAAATATTTCAAGAAAGAATAATGAAGTTATCCCGTATGAATATATTTGCTGGAGAACAATTCTTTCTGATATAGAAGAAAAATCACCTATCTACGATTTCGAAATACACGAATTAAGCAACGACGAAATCGAAGAGATAAGCCACTTAGATTTTGTAGAACGCTGGTTTTTTGATAGTTACACCTCTGATGAGTTTGCTGAAATAATCCGAAAACTTAATGCAAAACTAAGAACAAATCAGTTTTCTACAGATTTCAACAAATTTGTAGAAGAAGAATATGCAAATATTTTTACGACTCAAGAAGAAGTAGCACAAGGCGAAAAAATAAAACTATCAGCGTACTTAAAAAAACTTGAAGGTAATACGGATTTAGCTAATAAAATCGCATCCATAGCAGGAAATAAAGGATTCTATAAGAATATCTTAAGAAAAAGCATTTATGAACACTATGTAGGTAAACGCTGGCAGCTTGAGAACGAAGCAAAAACAAAAAATGTATTC
>CALURS010000260.1 GCA_944323215.1 Candidatus Gastranaerophilales bacterium
TCATTTAAAAGAATTTCTAAAATTTACTAAACAAAAATATCAAGATGAGATAAATAAAATAGAAATTGAGGTTAAAGTTAATAAAGAACAGACAAATAAAGAAAAAATTAAGTTTGAAATTGAAACGCTAAAAGCAGAATATAAAGTGTTATTAAATCAAAAAATTAAAGATTTAGCAGGAAACAACAATGAGTACCAAAGACAGATGATAGAAGCTTCATACAAAGAGTTAGAATTAGAAAAGACGAGTAAAATAGAAAGACTACAAGAAATTTTGCAGAAAGCAGAGCAAGACATATCAAAAGAAAAAATAATAAAATTAAAAACTGCAATGGAATATTTCGATGAGATTATATCTGCAGAAGTGCCTAGCAGATATGTTTTAGAAAATATAATTAACACTATATGGATTTATAGTGATAAAACCGTAAAATTTGATTTAAAAGTAGATACCAAAAAATTAATTTAACTATCCCCACATTTGGAGATTTTACCCCGGTATGCACAACTGAAATGATTTCATTTGCTAGAGCAAATACATATTTCGAAAATTTAAATGCTTGCTTAATTGGTTTGAGCGTGGATTCTAATGCTTCACATCTTGCTTGGGTATATGATATATACTGTAGAACAGGAATTCGTGTTCCGTTTCCAATAATTGCTGATAGAAATGGTGAAATTGCAAGAAAATATGGTATGATCTCGAATGATATTAGTAATACCGAAACGGTAAGAAATGTATATATTATTGATGATAAAGGAATAATAAGGTTGATATTGGTTTACCCAATGAATGTAGGAAGATGTATTCCAGAAATACTTAGAAGTTTACAAGCACTTCAGGTAGCAGATAGTAATAATGCTTCAATGCCGGCGAATTGGATACCATGTGAACCTATTATAGTAAAATCTCCAACAACCTTTGAAGAACTATTGGAAAGGAATAATGAAGTAAATCAAAATAGAAACGGAATAAATTGGTATTTAAGTTTTAAACAACCTCAAAATTGTAATTTAATTGAAAATAAAAATATACAAAAATGTATTAATGAAAATAACGAAAATAATGAAAATTAATTTTTAAACAAATAATTTTTTTCATAAATCTTATATAAAATTAAATAAAAACCATTAAAATAGCCATACTAATATTATCAAAATATAAAGGAGGCTATTTTTTATGGAAAAAAATCAAAAAATAAATTGTACAGTTACTAGCTGTAAATACAATGATGATAGTTGTCAAGAGTGTAAATTAGAACAAATAATTGTAACTCCAATAATAGGATGCAATACAAAACAATCTGATGAATCTATGTGTAGCAGTTATAGAAATGCAAAAAAATAGGAAAAATATGAAATAATATTGTGTTAATAGAGAAAATGGTGTATAATTTTAATAGAGTTTTGTTGAATAACATTGGTAATAATTTACCATATCAAAACTCAAAACTATTTTTTCACAATGTGAAAGGAGAATTTATTTATGTCCAAAATCTTTGTGCTTAGAATTAATTCTTTAGTTTCTTCTGTAGACAGCACTTTGCGGTTCGGAGCAGATAATGAAGTTATAATACCTCTTGCTGTCATTGATGAACTGCAAAACTATAATGGAAGACCAGAAAAGAAAAAAGTAGCTAATAGTATTTTAACTTATCTTGAAACATTTAACATTAATAAGCTTATAACTGAAGGGGTTGTACAAGAGAATGGAAGTAAGTTAAAAATTGAAAGAAATCATCATGATATTCCAATAGAAATGGATGGAATAACAGAAATTGACAGAAGGATATTCCAAGTATGCATTGGACTGAAAAAAGAAAGAAGTTCTAAAGAGGTAATTTTAGTTTCAAAAAATAAAGCAATTAGAATAAAAGCTAAGGCATTAGGAATAAAAGCAGAAGATTTTAGAGATGATCTTTTTCCAACTCCTGATGAACAATATATGGGTAGAGTTTTTGCTGAGACTAAATCGGATGCAATATCTAGATTTTGGAAAAACGGTTGTATTGATGTTTCAGACATTTTAAATCCAGAAATTGCATGGATACAAAATATGTTTATTGAAATGCAAGCTATAGAAAATGGGCAAAGAGCTATTGGGCGATATGAAGATGGAAAAATTGTTCCTTTAGTTTTTGAAGGAAACAATTATCCTTATGGTATAATGGCTAAAAATTCTGGACAAAGAATGCTTATGGAATGTTTGCTTATGGATTGGCAAAAAGCTCCACTTGTAATTGCAAAAGGTGGTGCTGGTACCGGAAAAACATATTGTTCCTTGGCGGCTGCTCTTCAGGGAATCGATGATCAAAGATACTCTAGAATTCTTGTTGCTACACCATCTGAAACAGTAGGAAATGAAAAGCTTGGATTTTTACCAGGTGATGTGAAGGATAAAATTTCTCCATATTTAGGAGGAATTAGAGATAATTTATCTATTCTAATAAATGGTAAAAATAATAAGCAAAAAGGGAAAGACCAAACTGAGGACGGAAAGTATTATTTTGAAACAGGAATTATTCAAGTTCAACCTATTGGTTTTTTAAGAGGAAGAACAATTGTAAATTCTATTTTCATCATTGACGAAACGCAAAATATTGATCCAGGAGATATTAAATCTATTGTCACAAGAGCAGCAGAAGGTTCAAAGTTTATTTTTTTAGGAGACCCTACACAAGTGGATAATCCTAAGCTGAAT
>CALURS010000261.1 GCA_944323215.1 Candidatus Gastranaerophilales bacterium
ATTCAACAGGAGTTTGGACATCTGCACAGTCTTTAAACAATTCATTGTAATAGTAAGCGTGTTTGCGTCTTGCTTCGTTCCAATCTTTTACGTGAGGCAATTTTACACGCAAAATTGCAGCCTGGATTTCATCAAGACGGCTGTTTACACCGATTTCATCATGATGGTAGCGAACAGCACCGCCGTGGTTTCTTAAAGCAACAACTCTGTCGCGGAGTTTTTCATCACTTGTCATAATCAAACCGCCGTCGCCCATACCGCCTAAATTTTTAGTCGGATAGAAGCTTAAGCAGCCAAAATCGCCGAATGTTCCGACCATTTTACCTTTATACAAAGCGCCTATTGCCTGACAGCAGTCTTCAATTACATGGAGATTGTGTTTTTTAGCAACAGCCATAATAGTGTCCATATCGCATGGTTGTCCGTAAAGGTGAACCGGAATAATAGCTTTTGTTCTCGGAGTAATTGCAGCTTCAAGCTTTGATGCGTCCATATTGAATGTATCTTTATCAATATCCACAAAAACAGGTTTTGCGCCGACGATTCCGATAGCTTCTGTTGTTGCAACAAAAGTAAATGCAACAGTAATAACTTCATCTCCTGCACCTATATCCAATGCACGTAAAGCTAAGTGCAAAGCATCAGTTCCTGAATTTAAACCAACCGTGTATTTACAACCGATAAAATCAGCCATTTCCTGTTCAAATGCTTTACAGTTAGCTCCAAGAATATAAGAACCCGAACGTAAAACTTCACAAACAGCTTTTTCAACTTCCGAGCCAATTGCTGCATATTGGCGTTTTGAATCTAAAATAGGTATCATATAAATATCTCCTTCTTAACTACCACGATATAACTATAATATAAGTTTAGCACAGGTTTTTCATGCCTTTATAAAAGCTTAATAAAAAAGCGGGATAAATATCCCGCTTAACAATACCTTAAAAAAGTCCTTATCGGATTTTGAAGTCGTTCACAAGTATCCATAATTATTTCACCTGTTTTAGGATCATAAATTTGAGAACCTCCGTGAGCATTAAAATAAGTTAAATTTTCACCGCTTGTTGTAATATTTGAACCTGCCTGTAAAGGTTTTGTTCTTCTCATTATACCGTTAAAATCCGCTTTTGAAAGATTTTTGGTGTACTCCCCATAATTTTGATCTAATGATAAATTTAATTTTCTCAATTTATCAGTACGCACAAGTTTTACCCCGCCGCCTTGAAATTTTACTCCGCCATATTGTACTCCGCGCATTCTGTTAAAAGCAAACTTTGCAACCTGACAAATTTTCCCCAATTTTAATACCATAATTTTCTCCTTTTTAAGTTTTTCATTTTCCCCGTGAAATCGATTTCCCCTATATTGTTATTAAAATTTTTACAATAAAAAAATTGCCCGCATACAATATATTTATAATCGTATAAACACTGACTCTATAATGTATCAAAGACAATTCAAATTCAACTTAACATTTAGTTACATAAAACTAAATAATTATAAATATACTCCTGCAATCGCCACCATTGTCCAAAAAACAAATTGTATCTGCGGCCTAAAAAATACAGTGTCAACCATACCATGGATACATACTCCGCAAACAGATATTATACAAGCAGCAACCAGTATAACTGCCTTTGTATCAGATGATTTTAGAATAAATTTCACTGCATTTTTTATTAACGTAACAAGAAAGCCTAAAAAAGCAATAAGAGCAAAAACTCCGCTTTCCACTGCAATTTCAAGAAAAATATTATAAGCGCTCAAAGCATCAAAACCGGTTTTCATATAAAGTCCGTATATCTCGCGAAAGTTCTGGTTACCAACACCAATTCCCAAAAGCCAGTTATCTTTAAACATTTCTATAGATGAATTATAGACGTTAAATCTGAAAGAATTTGATGAATCCTGACGCATTGCAAAAATTGATAAAACTCTTGCTCTCAAAGATGATACAAACATTAATGCAGCAGTTGCAAAAACAACAACAGCCGCGACTATTGATAAATAAATCTGTTTGTAATTTTGCCAGAGATATTTTGCAGAAACCGCAAAAATCCCGAGCATTATAACCATCATTCCCATATAAGAACCGCGGCATCCTGTCAAAAACAGGGTTACGGATGACAATAATGCACCAATTAACCAAACAAGAGAAACTTTAAACTTCTTATCAGCAAAATAATATGCCGCAAGTCCGTATAAAGCAGGAATTCCCGCGACAAAATATCCGCCTAGTAAATTAGGATTGTAAGGTTTTAGTGTTCCATACACTCGCGTCATAACCTCTTCCGGATTTAATTTTGAAACATCCTGCCAGGTCGAAATTTCTTCGACATGCGAAAAATTCTGCAAAAATCCCACGACTGCTTCAAAAGAAACGCATAAACCAATTACACCCAAAATATACGGGATTTTAGATTTGTTATCTTTCAAATACTGAACCATTGAAAAATAAAATGTCATATAAGTGAAAGTCTTGAAAAATCCCTTTAAACTCAAATGAAACAAAGTGGAACCTGCAAGACTGACTATCACAAGCATAAAGTATATTAAAAGCCACAGTTCAAATGTTTTTACGGAAATAGTTTGATCAGGCTTAGTTAATATTTTCACAAAAGTCAAAAATACAGTAATCAGGGCAACAAAACCTATTACATCCGATGACATACATGTTGATGCAAAAAATACAAAAAT
>CALURS010000262.1 GCA_944323215.1 Candidatus Gastranaerophilales bacterium
GGTTTGAATATGATTATATTGAAATTATTAAAACGAATAAAAGAGAAGATATCTTTTTTCATTGCAAGAAGGAGAAGACTGAAATCTTATTCTGCAGAAAGAGATTTGAAATATCTTAACCCAAAACTTTATAAAATGTGCCAAGACCCTAAATTTCAAGCTTGGGTAAAAACTCTAGAGTTTGAGCCAACAGGAGGAATTATAGCTGGAGGCAAATTTGTACATCAGGATTATAGGTTAAAATGATAATTATGGAAAATGAATTAAGATATGAAAGAATATTAAATATTATAGATCTTATAATGACTCTACAGACAAAAACCTATGGAGTAAGCTTAAAAGATATTGAAACAAGTTATTGCGTATCAAGAAGAACGGCTCAACGAATGAAAGATATTGTTCTTTCACTTTTTCCGCAAGTTACGGAACTGCAAACAAATAGCAAGGTAAAACGCTGGGGTTTTAAAGGCAAGCCAGTAAATCTTTCAAGTTTTTCTCCTGATGATATAGCTGATTTAACAAGCATTAAAGAGCTTTGCAAAATTAATAATATGTCTGATAAGATTTTGGTTCTTGAAAAAGTTATTGAAACTATAAAACTGTGTCATAACTCAAACTTAAATGCTATAGAAACAGATACGGATGTCTTATTGGAATCAGAAGGTTTTGCAACAAGACAAGTAGCTGGTTTTGATATTGATTCTAGTTTGCTTTTGACTATCAGAAACGCTATAAAATCAATGAAAAAACTTGAATTTACCTATCAAGCAAAAGATTATTATGATATTAATGAAAAAAATATAGCAGGCTTTCGAATACAAAAAGGACTTAAACCTAAAAAGACTGTTTTAGTTGAGCCTTATGGTATTTTATATGGAGAACGTCATTATCTTGTGGCTAAAGAACAAGGTAAACTTAAACAATATTTACTTCATAGAATTTCAGATATTAAAATTACGGACGAATACTTTACTTTAGATGCTTCATTTAACTTAAAAGAATGGTCTGAATCATCTTTTGGAATTTTTCATGATGAGCCCATTCAAGTTAAATTAAAATTCAAAAAAGAAATTGCAGATGATGTAATCAAATATAAATTTCATCCCAAACAACAAATAAAACAGCAAAAAAACGGTGCAGTTGTCGTAACTTTTAGATCATCAGGTACAAAATCAATTTTGTGGAATATATTCAAATGGGGTACGAATGTAGAGATTATTGCCCCAAAAGAACTAAAAGAAAAATATATTAATTACCTAAAATATATTTTAAATAATTATACATCTACTTCAGTAAATTCATCCTCTGTAGGTATTTCAAAATCTGCTTTATGAATTTTATGATGACAATTTTTGCACAACACCATTATATTGTCGGATTGTGATACACCACCGTCTGCATGTCTTTCGATATGGTGATATTCAGCATCTTTATAATCCTTGAATTTGTATCCGCACATTTGACAATTTGGATATTTTTTACATAAAGCTATTTTTTCATCAGTTGTTATTTGTCTTTTAGGATCTTTTGCTATAAGCTCAATTTCATCTAATAATGCATCCTTAATAAGTTTAAGTCTTAACGTTATAATATTTTTAGACCAACCACCTCTAACATTATCATAAAATTTTTGATATAAAGTATTAGAACAGCGCCAATCCTCACTATATATACAACCATGAAAATCTTTAATAAAATTACCAATTTCTTCTTCTTTTCCATTGATAACATATTCGTTTTTTAACTCAGAAACAAGGGTATATACTGTTAAAACCCATGCGTGTTTTTCTAAATGAGCATATCTATTTTCAGGAAAACATTTTCTTAAGTAATCAAGATTGGAAATAACTTCTTTAACCTTGTTATCATTTTCTGAAAGATTACGGTTATCAGACATAAAAGAATAAATTTTATCAGAGCCACTTTCACTTGCTCCCTCAAATTCAAATTTAAGAATACGCATTACATCAGGATATGCTCCATATTTATCTTGATTGATTGCTATAGAATTTGCAATAAAAGGATGTTTTGCAAGTTTTCTCATAACTTTTACAATTTCACCAGGCATTGCATTCATTCTTTCACCTATTGAAAGAGGTTTGCCACGTTGTAATCTAGAAAATAACATTCTGATTTTTTCATCATCATAATTTTTAATAAGATGAATGCGTAAATCATAATTTAAAAATTTTTCTCTTAAGTTTTCAGGTAATTGTTCAAATTTTACTCCATCCAAATCTTTTCCAGAAAATTTACCACTTAGTCCAAATTTGCCTTGATGATAATCTTTAATAGTACTTAACCTTTGTTGCCCATCAACTATATATAAATAACCACCTTTTTGATTCAAGAAAAATAATGGCATTGGTTCTGATTTTAATATTGTATCAATTAAACACTGTTTGTCTTCTCTTGACCATGCATCAGCTGGTCTTTGATAATCATAATCTACTTTATACAAATCATAGTTTACTAAATAATCTCGAATTTTTGCCATATCAATACCTTTCAAAATAATCCTATCATAAATAGAGGTATATGAATATGGTGGGCAATAAATTTATAAAAAGAGAATTTAATTAAATTTAGCTTATAAAATAAAGAGAATGAACAACCTAGAAATTCTCTTTAAAATGTTTATCCTACAAACCCACATTATATTTGAAATTTTACATTAAAAAAGAGACCTTAATT
>CALURS010000263.1 GCA_944323215.1 Candidatus Gastranaerophilales bacterium
AAGCAGTATTTTTATATATTAATATTGAAACTGCTGCTATATTTTTATTTGTACTTAATACTATAAAAAAATAGACTTTACATAATTTTGCAGGAATAAGTTTAAAAAACATATACTTATGGTATTCATCATCTATTATTGCTTTTTTCGCACCTGTACGAATATATGTTTCTTTATGCAAATTTATATAGTCTTCTAATTCCTTATTTGTTCCGTTTGCCTCGACAATATCGTATTGGTTAGAAGACTCTATTTTTCTAATTGCTTGTCTTGTTGTTTCTTCACAGTCTGCAAGCATTCTTTCTGGTGGTTTTGATAAATCAACAACACAAGTGTATCTAATTTTAGGTTCAAAATTATAATATATAAGCGGATTAACAAACGTTTTATTATTTAAAAAAGATTCTGTTAATGGTGGTAAACTTAAATTAAATTTTCTAATATTATTGCGAAATATACAGTCATCAATGTAATCTTCAAATGTTTTTTTAACTATTTTCTTTTGTTTCTTTGACAAATTATCTTTTATTATGTAACCCCATTGAGATTCTAATTTGTTTGCGATATTTAACATACCTAAAAAACGATGTCTGTTAGTTTTACTTAATTGCACAACCATTAAGATTTCATTATTATTATCCGCATCAACAATAGCAAATGATAAGTCCTGCCTATTACCATTTCTATCAAGTTTTATCAAATCGTGTAATAAATATGCCCACCCCATTGAATTTGAATAAACAAACAAATCCCAATCATTTTTATTAATATCAATAAGAGGCTTTACGATACAATGCATGATTTAGCCTCCTTAACCTCTGTAATGACAAGTTGCATTTTTTCGATTAAATTATCAATATCTGCTATTGTTGTATTCCCTATGTGTGAAACTCTAAGCAGTTTATCGGCCATTTTTCCCCCACAAGGATTTACAAAAATTTGATATTTATCTTTTAAAATCTTTATTACATCACCTGCTTTTATATCTTCAAAACAAACTGGTGTAAGCATATTAGATAGTGGATAATCAGGAATTTTTAACCCTATCTCAACTGCTTTTGTTCTAAAATATTTGCATTTTTCTTCAATGAAGTTTAGTCTTGCTTTAATTCCACCTTCTTTTTCTATTAGTTCAAGCATATTTTGCAGTTCATACATGATGAAAACAGCAGGTGTGTAAGGTGTTTGTCCTCGTTCAATATTTTTCAGATAGTCTTTAAAATCAAAATATTTAGATGAAACTTTTTCTGTTTGATTAATTCTTGCCAACATTCTTTCACTAAATGAAAGAAATGATAAACCAGCTGACAAACACAAGCCTTTTTGAGAACTGATAATCGTTGCATCAATTCCGTATCTGTTCATATTGAAGTCATCTGCCAAAAATGTACTAATTGCATCAACAACTAACAAAAGGTTGTTTTCTTTTGCAAATTTACTAAGCATTTCAATGTTATATAGTTGCCCTGTTGATGTTTCGTGCAGATTTACAAATAGCATTGTATAACCTTGATTAGCATATTTTTCTAAATGTGATTGAGTTAATGTTTCATTCCACTCTAGGTCGATAGATGAAAATTCTATATCGTGATATTCAAGCAGTTCACAAAATCTATGTCCAAAAGTACCACCATTGATAACCAAACATTTATCGTTTTTATTTGTGCAGTTTTCAATAACAGCTTCCATTCCTGCTGTACCAGAAGCAGTTAAATATATCATTGAGTTAGGGTTTTCATTGCCTATCAACTTGCCTAATTTTGCCAAAGACTGTTTTACCATATTTCCAAATTCAGGTGTTCTAAAATATGTAAAATCAGTTTGATACACATCTCTTGTTTCTTGATATAATTCAACTGGACCAACGATAAACTGCTTATTTTTCATTAACTACTCCATAACTTGTGAAAAGTTTTTCTAATTCTGCAACGATATTTGCACTAGCATTTGTTGTTTTTCTTAAAATTGAATCAGTAATTTCTTTTCTTTTTTCTTTTAATTCATCTTGGTTGGGTTTATCTAGTTTTTTGAGAATGTTCACACATTCATCAAAATTGCTTGCACAATAAATACCTTTAACAATTTCTTGTCCTAATTTAGAAAGTTTTACACTATCTTTTCTTTCTAATCTGATTATTGGATTTAATGTTGGCATATATTCAAGCAAAAACGAATCGCAATCAGTAATTAAAATATCTGTTTGCATAAATTGCTCAAAATAATTACCTTTGTCATAAACCTTGCCAATTTCTGCCCATTGTTTATAATAATTTTCTGTAAATTCTTTTCTGTATTTTTTATCTTTATAAAGAACTTCTTTTAAATCAGGATGTGGCTTAAATACCCAATTATATTCTTTATGTAGCTTTGCAAATTCCAAAATTTGCATGCCGGTTTTATTGAAAGTTCCTAGTTTTAAACCACGTTTGTAACTATGATGTGGAGCATAAATTATAGTTTTTCTTATTTGTCTTGTTTTAGATAAGTTGTTATAGATATCTAGTTTTGGGTATCCAACAATATTTAAATTATCAAGATTGTTGATTTTTATGCTTTCAAGGAATGTTTTGGTTTCTTCATTGGGTATAAAGTAAGCAAATAATTTTTCGTGGAATGGTCTAACATCAGCAGGACATTCAACTGCACTAATTCCATAAGCAAAGTAACAACACAAAGAGTCGTTTGCAGTT
>CALURS010000264.1 GCA_944323215.1 Candidatus Gastranaerophilales bacterium
TATTTTTCCGACAAGTATCATTGATGCGATGGCGCAGGGAAATTTACTTCAAATCGTAGTATTTTCAATATTCTTTGCGTTAGCAATTCGTGCTGTTGGGAGTAAGGCTAAACCTGTAGTAGATATTTTAAACAGTGTTGCCTCTATAATGTTTAAATTTACCGAATTTGTAATGTGGTTTGCACCAATCGGTATATTTGGAGCGATAGCATATACCATAGGTTGTAATGGTATTGAAATTCTTAAAAATTATGCAAAGATTATAGGCTCACTATATTTAGCATTATTGATATTTGTTATATTTGTATTATCAATAGCTTGTTTTATAGTAAAGATTTCTTTTAAAGACTTAATAAAAGCACTTCAAGGTCCTGCACTTTTGGCATTTACAACAGCAAGCTCAGAAGCGGCGTTACCAAAGGCAATGGATATAATGGAGAGGTTTGGTGTCCCAAGAACTATTGTTGGTTTTGTAATGCCTACAGGATATACATTTAATCTTGACGGCTCAACTTTATATCTTGCAATGGCGGTTATATTCTCGACTCAAATTGCAGGTATTCATTTGAGTATTGAGCAGCAGTTGGTTATTATGTTCGCATTAATGTTTACAAGTAAAGGTATAGCAGGTGTTCCAAGAGTATCGCTTATTGTTTTGGCAGGAACTTTGACAAGCTTTAATATTCCTATTCTTGGCGTTGCAATATTGCTTGGTATTGACCAAATCCTCGATATGGGAAGAACAACCGTTAACCTTATAGGTAACTGTGTTGCAACGGTTGTTATTGCAAGATGGGAAAAACAGTTTGATTATAGAAAAATGAAAAGATTTATAAGAAGTTTAGATAATGATGAAGAAGTAGAAATGGTTGAGGCAAAATAATGAACGAAGTAAAAGAAAAGAAAGATTTTAAAAACACTTTGAACCTTCCGCAAACAACTCTTGAAATGAGAGCAAATGCTGTAGTAAAGGAAGTTAATACTCAAAAGTTTTGGGATGAAAATAAAATTTATGAGAAGAATTTAGCCCAAAGAGATAAAACAAAATCATTTGTATTGCATGATGGTCCACCATATTTAAGTTCTGATAAAATTCACGTCGGAACAGCTCTTAATAAGATTTTAAAGGATATCTTAATAAAGTATAAATCTATGTCAGGATTTTATGCACCTTACGTTCCAGGTTATGATGCTCACGGTTTACCGATTGAGAATGCTGTAGTAAAGAAATTAAAAGGCGGCAGACATTCAGTTAGCGAAGCTGAATTAAGAAAATTATGCAGAGAATTTGCAGCTGTCAACCTAAAAGGTCAAGAATCTGAGTTTAGAAGATTAGGAGTTTGGGGCAACTGGGCAAATCCATATTTAACAATTGCACCTGATTTTGAGGCAGAGCAAATAAGAATATTTGGTCAAATGTATAAAAACGGTTATATCGAAAAAGGTATGAAGCCTGTGTATTGGTGTGCAGCATGTGAAACAGCACTTGCAGAAGCAGAAGTTGAATATGCTGATCATACATCTACTTCAATTTTTGTAAGGTTTAAATTTGACCAAGAGTCTACCAATAAGATTAATGAGTTGATTGGAATAAGCGGAAAAGATATTTATGCTGTAATCTGGACAACAACACCTTGGACAATTCCGTCTAATATGGCAATATGTTTACATCCTGATTTTGATTATACCTTCTTTGAAAAAGGCGGCGATGTTTATGTAATAGCACAAGGCTTATTAGAAAACTTCTTAAACGGAGTAGGTTTTGAAGAAAAGGATATAAAAGTTATTGGAGATACTGTAAAGGGTAAAGAGCTTGAGCTATTGAATACAAAGCATCCGCTATATGACAGGAAATCACCGATAATTTTAGGAAACCACGTTACTCTTGATGCCGGTACAGGTGCTGTTCATACAGCTCCCGGACACGGTTTAGAGGACTATGAAGTAGGTGTCAAATACGGAATAGAAGTTTATTCGCCGTTAGACGAAAGAGGATGTTGGACTAATTTAGTACCTGATTTAGAAGGCGTACCATATTACAAAGGTAATAACATTGTTATTGAACGCTTAGAGGAATGCGGTGCATTACTTTCTAAGGCTGATATAAACCATAGTTATCCTCATTGTTGGCGTTGTAAACATCCTGTAATATACAGAGCGACACCTCAATGGTTTGTTAAGGTAGATAAATTCAGAAAAGAAACCTTAGAAGCAATAAAAAATGTTAAATGGATACCGGCAAGCGGAGAAAGCAGAATTTCTAACATGGTAGAAGGTCGTTCTGATTGGTGTATTTCACGTCAAAGGGCTTGGGGTGTTCCTATTCCTGTATTCTACTGTGAGGAATGCAAAGAAGTTATTGTAACAGATGAAACAATAGAAAATGTTGCGAAAATCTTTGAAAAAGAAAGCTCAGATGCTTGGGTAAAATACAGTGCGGAAGAACTTTTACCGGATGGATTTGTTTGTCCTAAATGTGGTAAAAAGCATTTCCGTAAAGAAAAAGATATTATGGATGTATGGTTTGACTCCGGTTCAACTTGGAAAGCTGTTGTAGAAAAACGTTCTGATGAATTGGGTCATACACCTGTAGATATGTATTTAGAAGGTTCAGACCAACATAGAGGCTGGTTCCAATCTTCACTTTTAACATCTATTGCTGTTCAAGGTAAAG
>CALURS010000265.1 GCA_944323215.1 Candidatus Gastranaerophilales bacterium
AAGGCATTTGCTGGTGTTGATGAAATAAATGTATTAGATACTAAATCATCAAGTGGCTCTTCTGGTGGTTCTTCAAATGGTGGTGGAACATCTACTGGTACATCAATAGCGGTAACACCTGCGGCAGATAATGCAGTAAATAGCGCAATTACCGCAACAATAGACAAAATAAAAAAATATATTGAACCATTACAAAATATAAGTTTTGACAATTTAATTAATGCTTTCCAAGGATTGAAAGATGCTATATCTCCAATTACATCAAAGTTATTTGACGGATTATCATGGGCGTATTTTAATTTGCTGATTCCATTAGCAAGTTGGACTATAGAAGATGTTTTACCGGCATTTTTAGATATTTTTTCTGGAGCATTAAAAGTAGTTAATAGTGCGATAGAAGATTTTCAACCTATATTCGAATGGTTTTGGGACAATTTTTTAAGTCCTATAGCAAGTTGGACTGGAGGAGTTATTGTAGAAACGTTAAAAGGAATAGGCGACGCACTAAGCTGGATTTCAGAAAACCAAATCGCTATGACCATATTAGAAAGTTTAGCTATAGCTATTGGTATAGTTGCTGGTGCAATCGCGACTTATAACGGGGTGATGGCGGTTTGTAACGTTGTAACTGGAGTCTTTTCCGGAATCATAGCTGTATTAACTTCGCCTATAACGTTAGTGGTTTTAGCGATTACAGCTCTAATAGCAATTATTTGGCTATTGATTGATAATTGGGATACCGTATCTAAAGCGGCATCAGATTGTTGGAACTGGATAGTTGGGGTTTTTCAAGGCGCTGCCAATTGGTTTAACAATACAATTGTTCAACCAATTGCAAATTTTTTCTCAGGAATGTGGGATGGTTTAGTAAATGGGGCAACAAATGCTTGGAATGGAATTCAGTCTGTTTTTAGCACAGTGGCATCATTTTTTAAAAATATATTTACTAATGCATGGAATGCTGTAAAAGCAGTTTTCAGTACTGGAGGAAAAATATTTGATGGTATCAAGGATGGAATTGTCAATGCCTTTAAATCAATTGTTAATACGATTATTAAGGGAATAAATAAAGTTGTTGCATTTCCTTTTAACAAAATTAACGATATGCTGAACGGTATAAGAAATTTCGAAATTCTTGGCCAAAAACCTTTTAAAGGCTTATGGAGTAAAAATCCTATTTCAGTGCCACAAATTCCACTACTTGCCCAAGGTGGTTGGTTTGAAAGAGGTAATCCTCAACTTGCAATTGTAGGTGATAATACTAGAGAACCAGAAATAGTCGCGCCAGAGTCGAAAATCTATGACCAAGTACGAAAGGCAATTAAAGATAATGGTGGCACAGGAAAACAAGAAATTGAAATAACTATTTATCACAAGTACGAAGACGGCAGAACAATTATTCAAAAAATAAATCAAGCTCAAATAGATGCAGGGCAAGTTTTAGTTTTAAACTAGCTTGCTCTTTTCTTTTGACAGAAAGTGGTGACGAAATGAAAAAAACACAGTTTGAAGTTAATGGTGTTCTTTTTGAAGCTGATGGGATAAGTTGGGAATACTCTCAGCAAGAAGGAGATAATGCAGGACGAAGTGATGATGGAACTATGTATCATGATGTGATTGGTACTATATATAAGTTATATTACGATTTTAATGATTTTAGAGATGAAGAAGCAACGTCTATTTTAATTGATTTGTTAGAAGAAACTGATTGTAACTTGAAGTATTATGATTTAAAAGAAAAAAGTTTCGTGACTAAATCTATGTATGTTTCAGGGGATAAAATAAGTGCTCATTATATTAATGGTGAGTTTTATGCTGATCCATTTCAGCTTAGATTTACTAGTAACAAGGTAGAATAATGTATTCAATCAGTGAAGCATACAAAAATTTATTAAGAACTTCATCTTCTTTAAAATCAAAGTCAAAAATAATTGTAGATAATATTGAGTATATCAGTGAAATAAAAACTTATCCAAAAATTTCGCATAAGAATTCTAATATGATTGGAGGCTTTCCGACCAGAACTTGTTCTTTTGAAATATACGATATAAGTAATAATTTGGATTTTGAAAATAAAGAGATTACTGTTTATCGTGGCTTAAATATAGATGGTACTATCGAGTGGATACCGCAGGGAGTTTTTATTCCTACTGCTGATAAAATCACAACTAATATAAGTACGAAGACAATTAGTTTTGATAATATTCAAGATAAAAGTCGGTTACTAGACGTTAAATATGAAAGTAGCCTTGATTGGATAAATTTTTCAACCCATACCGGATTGGAAATTATACAAGAAATTTGTTCAAAATTTAATATTACATTAGAAACTCCAGTTTTTAATTGGTATAACTACAATTTCAAAAAACCTAATTTTTCAGCTAATACTACATACAGAGAAGTGATAAGTAGATTGGCAGAAATCGGCGGAGGCATAGCATATATTAGCCGAACTGGAGGTTTAGTTATTAGAAACCAAACTTTAACTACTCAAGTTGTTGAAAGGTTTCGTTATGCCAAATTAAGTAAGGAAAAACAGTTTGGAATAATTAATACAGTTGTTTTAGGTAACGACGGTATGGATAATGATATTGCTTATCCTGATAATTTACCAACTTCTAGCAGAGTTGAATGGAAAATACTAGATAATCCGTACGTAGATCTTTACAAA
>CALURS010000266.1 GCA_944323215.1 Candidatus Gastranaerophilales bacterium
GTTTGATATAAACCTAACGCATCATTTGGAATTGCATCCGAATAATACGGCATATAATTTGCATTAACTGATAATGCCGTTATCAATATCATTAATAAAGTTAGTATTTTTTTCTTCATAATTACTCTCTAAACGCGGCTTCAGGAATTGATTTCTTAATAACAGAACGAATATTTGCCATTTGTTGTTCAATTACCTCGTCTGTCAATGTAGAATTTGCATCTTGCATTTTAACTCTAAACGCAACACTTTTGAACCCTGCTTCTACATGCTCGCCTTGGTATATATCAAAAATTTCACTGCCATTAAATAAATTGTTAGCAACTCCTTTTTTGATAAGTTTTTCTAATTCTGCCCAAGGATAACTATCCGGAATAATAACCGCTAAATCCCTTTGAACTTCAGGGAATTGAGGAAGTTTTTTATAACGAACTGTCGTTTCATTAACTGCGGCAATCATTGCATCTAAATCAAGCTTGAATAAAAATGCAGGTTGATTGATTTTCATTTTATTAGCTAACTCAGGATGAATTTCTCCATAATAGCCTATAATTTGAGGCGTTTTACCCAACAATGTCAGCACCGCTGTCTTATACGGATGGAGCACAACATGACTATCTGCCAATTTTGACTCACTTAATAATTGATATTTAACTCTCTTATCAAGATTTAACTCTTTTAATATTTTATCTACAACACCTTTTATAGAATAAAAATCTATATTAGAATTTATCTTTGATGTGTTAGAACTCCATTTTCTATTCTCTTTATTTCCACACATTATACCAGACAAGACTTGTCTTTCTTCAACACCGGCATTTTTGTTATCACTTGGTGCCACCTTTAAATAGGTTTTTCCAAGTTCATAAAACCAAACAGTCTTTTGTCCGTTATCCCAGTTGTACTTAAGACAGTTCAACATGTTAGCAGCAAGTGTTTGTCTTAACATAGTATAATCTTCACTTTGCGGATTTTCTACATAAATCGCATTTTCTCTATCAAATTTTATTCCAAATTGATTTAATAAAGGCTCTCCTATTAATGAATTTGTAACAGCTTCATCAAATCCTGATGCTGAAAAAATATTTCTAATCTTTTTGATAACTCTTTCTTCCAGAGAAATTTGTGGAGTTGCAGACTTTGACGGTAAAGTAGGTGTTATTTTATCATAACCGTTTATTCTTGCTATTTCTTCAATCAAATCAATTTCTCTCGTAACATCTCCTGAACGGAATGACGGAACTTCAAATTTTGCAGCCGCATCATTCTTACCTAAAAGTCTAAAGCCTAATCTTTCAAGAATATTAATACATTTTTCTTTCTCTATTTCACAGCCTAAAATTCTTTTTATTTCACTAAACCTTAAAGTAATATCAATCGGTTCATACTCTGCACTACCATCTGATACAACACATTCTACTTTTGCATCTGCATATTTTATAAGCAAATCAATAGCTCTTTGCATGCCAGACTTAAGTGCCAATAAATCAACACCTCTCTCAAATCTTGCACACGCCTCCGAACGATATCCAACACTTCGTGCACTCTTTCTATTCGATGATGGTACAAAATAAGCTGCTTCTAAAGCAAGATTTTTTGAATTTTCATCAATCTCAGAATTCGCTCCGCCAAAAACTCCGCCTAAACATACCGGCTCATCTTTTGTCGCTATTACTACCGATTCGTTAGTTAAAGTTCTTTCTACCTCGTCTAAAGTTACAAGTTTTTCACCTTCTTTTGCATATCTTACAGATAAATACCCGTTTAATTTATCATAATCAAAAGCATGCAACGGTGTACCATATTCTAATAATACATAGTTAGTAATGTCAACAACATTGTTAATCGCTCTAACACCTGAACTTAATAGTCTTTGCTTCATCCAATCAGGAGAAGGCTTTATATTTATACCCTTTAAAACTGCAATAGAATAATATTTGCATGCATCTTTATCTTTTATTTCAACTTCAAATCCCGTATTCTTATAATCATTTTTTACTTCTACATAATTTTGTTTTAACTGCTTATCAAAAATTGCACATAACTCTCTTGCTATACCGATAACAGACATTTCATCTCCGCGGTTCGCTGTAGGTGCAACGTGCAATACTACATCGTTATCAAAGCCTAATACTTTTTCAACATCCTCACCTATTTTAACATCGGGGAATATTCTGTTAAGTATTAAAATTCCGTCTTCTTCTTGATAATTTCTGTCATCTACACCTAACTCATCGGCTGAACACAACATGCCCTGAGATTCGACACCTCTAATAACAGCAGGTGTAAGTGTAAATTGTTCTCCTGTCTTTCTGTTTAAAACATTACTCCCAACAGAAGCATATGGAATTATTTGACCTTCTTTAATATTTTGTGCACCGCAAACAACAGTTTTTAATCCTGAACCGTTATTTATTGTAACCAAATGTAGTTTATCCGCATTTGGATGTTGATCTATTTTTTCTATCTTTGCCGTTACTATATTGGTAAACTTTGGTTTAATTTCCTCTATTTCCTCAACTTCTAACCCGCTCATAGTAAGCTCGTGAGCTATTTGCTCCGGAGTCTTGTCATCTAAATCTACAAATTCGTTTAACCAACTAATAGCAACCTGCATCTTAATATCCTTTCAATGTCAATAATTACTCTATCTATATCTATATT
>CALURS010000267.1 GCA_944323215.1 Candidatus Gastranaerophilales bacterium
AATTTTATCTCTAATCATAACTCCTATAACAGAGTCTATTTTATACTCAGGATTATTTTCAATATACGCAAGAGCAATATTTTCTCCTCTTACAGGAGAAATTCCCCCACTTGTAATAACTCCAATTTTTTTATCATTATCATACACGTCATAACCGTGGCGTGCAATGTTTTTATCTAACATCCTCAAACCAACAAGTTTCTTGCGTCCTCCATTTTTAAGTTGCTCCATTATAACATTTTTACCATTATAATCATCCAACTTATTTTTAGCAACTGACCACGAAAGCCCCGCTTCTATTGGAGTTGTATCTTCATCTAAGTCATTTCCATATAAATGGAGAGCTGCCTCAAGCCTCAAAGTATCTCTTGCACCCAGACCTATTGGTTTGATACCGAATTCTTTACCTGCTTCAAGGATTTTATCCCATAGCATTTCTGAAAACTCATTTCTTACAAGAATTTCAACACCATCTTCTCCTGTATAGCCTGTCCTTGATACCCATAAGTTCACATTAAACAATTCAGCTCGTTTAATTGAAAAGAACGGCGGTAATTCCTCTAAGCCAATAGATTTCATTAAATCACAAGCCTTTGGTCCTTGAACAGCTAAAAGAGAATAGTTATGAGACTCATTTATTACATCTACATTAAACCCATTTTTGTTTCTAACCATCCAATTTAAATCTTCATCAATCCTTGACGCATTGAAAATTATTAAATACTTCTCATCTTCTATTTTATAAATTATTAAATCGTCAATAATTCCACCTAACTTATTTGTCATTTGACAATATATAGCTTTACGCTCTACAAGCTTAGTTAAATCCTGTGGAACCAATTTATTTAAAAATGGTAACGAATCTTCCCCTTTTACAACAACCTCGCCCATATGGGAAACGTCAAACAAACCTACGTTATTTCTTACAGTATTATGTTCTTCTATGATTGATGTATACTGAACAGGCATATGCCAACCCGCAAAATCAACCATTCTTGCTCCTAGCTTAATATGCTTGTCATGTAAAAATGTCTGCTTCGTCATTTCTTATTTCCCTCTTTATAGATTGTCGCTTTAAAGGCTTTTATTGTCAAGTAATATTAAATATTAAAACAATTTGCTCTTCTATTCTTGATTATTATAATATAAAATATAAGTATGAAAAAAGTCTTAACAATTTGTATAATTTTATTACTAGCAATGCTACCGGTTCTATCCGAACCGGAAATAAAAGATTACACAGAATTTGATATTCCAACAGGAAGTTTTATTCCGGTTATAAATTTACAAGAATTTTCAACTGCATACAACGATGAAACAGACACTCTAAACTTTATATCAACAAATGATATCTACCTATATGAACATAAAATCTTACCTAAAGGCACAAAATTCAGCGGTTACATAGAAAAAAAGAATGAACCAATTATTGGCACTCATGCATCTATGAAAATATTTATTAATAAAATGGAACTTCCTGATGGGTACAAGCTTCCAATAAAAGGTTACTTATATACCGCAAATGATAATCTTTTTGGCGGAGGAATAACGGAGCCGGAATCTTACATAAAAGTGCCACATTATCAAAGAGGAATTGCCAGACATTTTATGGGCGTTATTCAATATCGTCCAGGACCAACAAGAAAAATGGGAGAACATATTACTATCGCTTCCGGTGCAGACTTACTAATTGTACTTGTAGCCCCTATTCATATGACCCATCTGCCATTAGATTAAAAATTTATATGCCAAAAGTTATTTCTTTCGGCGGTTGCTCTATCTCAGCATTAATAAATCGCTTATTTAAAGCTATAGCAGCCTGAGTATTCAAAAACTTTAAACTGTTCATTACATTTTGATTTTGCCTGATTGTTGCACTTGCTTCACGCATGGTACCTTCTCTTACTGCAGCAGTATAAAGTTCATTATTAATTCTTGACGGGAAACGTCTGCCCTTTCCTTTTCTTGTATAATCAACATTTTTTGAATGCAAAATTTCGGGCTTTGCTGACTGCTCTTTGGATATAATACTACCTTGTACATCTTTTTCTTCAGTATCAATTAAATTTATAAATGGATTATTCCTTACACTGATACGCGCACTTTCCATAATATCCGCTTTAACATCAGAAGTATAACTGTCTTTTACTTCATTATTTAAAGCTTCTGCTTTTTCTCTTGCACGTTTGAATATTGCTTCTTTTAATGAAGTAAAATCGTCTTTACCACTATTAAAATTAAAGTTAATATTGCTCATAATAGTCCTCTTATATATTATAAGTCGGAAATGTTAAGAAAATTGACAAAATAATATATAAAAAGTATATATTTGTTACATATCTTAATATTAAAAAACGAGAGCAAACTGAAAAGCTTGCTCTCGCTAAATATGTTAAACAAAATTAAGCAAGAATTTTGTCAACAACACCAGCGCCAACAGTACGTCCGCCTTCACGAATAGCGAATCTCATACCTTCTTCGATAGCAACCGGAGCGATAAGTTCAACTTCCATAACTACGTTATCACCAGGCATAACCATTTCACCATCGAACTTAATAGAACCGGTAACGTCAGTTGTTCTGATATAGAACTGAGGTCTGTAACCTGGGAAGAATGGAGTGTGACGACCACCTTCTTCTTTAGTTAGAACGTCA
>CALURS010000268.1 GCA_944323215.1 Candidatus Gastranaerophilales bacterium
CTTATACTAATCCTTCCGTCTACTGCAACTTGTCTGCCTCTTTTGATATACTCTCCGGCAAACTCTGCCTGCTTATCCCACACTTCTATATTATACCAATCGGTCACCTCTTCTTTGGTCTTTGCATCCCAACGGTTGACTGCAAGTGAAAATGATGTTTTTACCTTGCCTGATTCAAAGTATTTTATTTCTGCATCTTGTCCTGCTCTACCAATTATTGTTACTGTATTCATAATACTCCTTAAATGTCAATTTTTTCCATTAATTCATCTGATATATCAAAATTAGCATATACATTCTGAACATCATCGTGCTCTTCTATTCTGCTTAACAATTTTAATATATTTGTTGCCGTTTTTTCATCTGTTACTTCAATTGTATTTTGAGGAATTCGAGTAAATTCGGCACTTGTTGATATAAAACCTTCTGCCTCTAATCCCTCTACTACACTTTGAAAATCCGATACTGATGTCAATACTTTGTAGCAATCGTCTTCTTCAACTATATCTTCTGCATTTAAATTTATTGCTGCCTCAAACAATGCCTCATAGTTAACTGTTTTATCAAAGGTTATACAACCTTTTTTATCAAACATCCATCCTACGCAACCGGTTTCTCCAAGATTTCCATTATACTTAGTAAAGTAACTTCTGATGTCTCCGGCGGTTCTATTTTTGTTATCAGTCATAGCTTCAACTACGACAGCTACACCACCGGCTGCATAACCTTCATATACTATTTCTTCATAATTTTCATTACTTGATGACCCGGCTCCTTTTTCGATAGCACGCTTTATATTGTCATTTGGCAATCCTGCCGCTTTTGCTCTTTCGATTGCTGTTTTTAATCTAAAATTCCCTGATGGGTCACTTCCGCCTAGCCGTGAAGCAACAATTAATTCTCTGGAATATTTTTGAAATTCTGCTGCTCTGGCAGAGTCCACTTTTGCTTTTTTACGTTTTATTGTTGACCACTTTGAGTGTCCGCTCATGTTTACCTCTTTTCTATATATGTTTATGATACCACACAGATAAAATTCAACAACTGGAGAATGTCGCCTTTTTAAGTTTTGTATCATAATCTTTGGTGTTAAGGAGAAATTCTATGTTTGACTTATATATTCTTGAAAGATGTCCTTATTGTAAAAAGGTAATTGATTTTTTAAATACTAATAATATTGATTATACGAAACACGATATCAATAATCCTAATGAAGAAGCAACATTAATTAAACTCGGAGGGAAAAGGCAAGTACCTTTTCTTTATGATAGAAATAGCGGACTCAAAATGTATGAATCCGCTGATATCATTGAATATTTGTCAAATATTAATTAGTAATCCGATGACTGATTATAATCATCCTCATCTTTGAGTGATGACAAATCATCAGAATATATTGCATCAAAATCATCCGGAAGAAGATCATTCTCCGGCCATATTGTTTCTTCATCAAATCTACACGCATTTAAATTATATGAACACGAAAAATCTGAATTTGACAGATCCGCCTCATTAAATATTGTTCCTGATAAGTCAGCTTCTGTAAAATTACAGTAGTCCAACTTTCCGTAACTAAAATCTGAACCGTTCAAAATCCCTTCTGAAAAATTACATTCAACACAGTTAACACGAGTAAAATCTGTGGATGTTAAATCACAATTCGTAAAATCAACTTCACTTAACATTGAGTCGCTAAAACTTGCCGAATTTAAATTTGCATTAGTAAAATTTATTCCGCTTAATGTCATATTACTAAAATCGACTTCGCTCAAATCAAGTCCGTCTTCTCCTGCTTTTTTAACTTCCGAATTAAACGCTTCTGTATCTGTCTCTGCCAGTCTTAATAATTCATCCTTTGATATCATTCTTCTACTCCTAATTTATTAAATTCATTTGCATCGCAAGCAAAACTGCCTGTGTCCTATTAGTTACTTTTAACTTCTTGAATATACTGTTTAGGTGAGTTTTTACAGTAACATCCCTTACGAATAATTTATCAGCTATATCCTGATTTGTAGCGCCCTTTGCAACCAAAGCCAATACTTCTTTTTCTCTTGAAGTAAGTGCCTCAACCTCACTACTTGCATTTATTGAAACTTCTTTTTTCCCATTATTTTCATTTTGCCATTTACAACGTCTTAAAATTGCCTCAATTCTCGCTAATAAATTTGGCAAAATAAAAGGTTTTACTATATAATCATCTGCGCCTATTTTGAGTCCTGAAACTATTTTTTGGTCTTCATTTACGGCTGTTATCATTATTACCGGCAGATACTGATGCTTTTTATTACTCCGAATTGCCTTCAATGTATCCCATCCATTCATTTGCGGCATCATTACATCTAACAAAACTAAATCAAAATGCTTATCTTCTTCACTTAACTCTTTTAATGCATCTATGCCGTTTGTTACTACTGTTACTTCGTAACCATACATTGGTAATGCATCTGCCAAATATTTTGGATTATCGTCCACTAATAAAATTGAAGCTAAACCGTCCATAAATCCCTCTTATACTATTTTTTCATTTAAAGCTTTTAACGCGGCCTGCAATCTGTCTTCCACCTCCAATTTTTGGAGAATACTTGCAACATGGGCTTTGGTTGTATTGACTGTAACACATAAT
>CALURS010000269.1 GCA_944323215.1 Candidatus Gastranaerophilales bacterium
TTTACAATATCATCAATATTGGCTAGTGCGGCAATTAATCCTTCAAGAATTTCAATTCTAGCATTAGTTTTATTTAAATCAAATTGGAATTCCTTTTGAATACATTCAAGATTATGCTCTGTATAACAATCTACAATTTGTCGCAAATTCAAAAGAACAGGAGCAACATCTACAATAGCATTTTGATTTACATGAATTGCTGTACGCAAAGAAGTTTTTTCTAGTAATTCTTCTGCCACTTTTTCAGGAGAATAATTTCGTTCACAAATTATTGTAAGAGAAATTTGTTGCTTGTCACTTGTATTGATTACATTTTCAATACCGCTCAATTCCTCTTTCAAAACAAGTTCTTGGATTTTAGTAATCAAAGGTTCAATATACACTTGATAAGGAAATTCTGTAAAAACGATTTGATTATTGTTTATTTGATATTTCCCCTCTAGAACAATCTTTCCTTTGCCAGTTTTATTTATTTTACCAAGCTCGTCTTTATTGACAATAACTCCACCTGTCGGAAAGTCGGGATAATAATTATCTTCTTTTAGGACATTCTCTTTTAGATAATCTAAAATAAGATTTGCAGTTTCTGTAAAGTTGTGAGTAACCCAAGTTTGAGAAACACCTACTCCAATGCCCATCGACCCATTTACCAAGAGACGAGGAAAGATAGAAGGGAGTACTCTAGGCCATTCTTCATCTTCACTAAAATTAGGAATCATAGGGACATTATTCTTTTCAATTCCCCTGAACATTCCTTCTTCAGCAATTTTAGACAATCGTACTTCCGTGTATCTTGAAGAAGCAAAACTGTCTTGGCCTAGAATAATATTACCACTAGCTCCTTGGAAATCTACTTCTGGAATTTTTTCTACAAAATCCTGCGCCATGCGAACGAAGGTTTCATAAATTGCAGTATCAGAGTGAGGCCAAAGTGATGCAATTACACCACCTGCAACTTTAGCGGATTTTACATGAGGTTTATTTGACAAATAACCTTTATGATACATTTCCCATAGACATGCACGTTGTCCAGGTTTTAGTCCGTCATAAACAGAAGGAAAAGCTTTATTGTTATTGGTGTCCCAAGCAAAATCAATAAAATTTTGAGTCAACTCTTCTTCAACATATATGCTATTATTCATATGACATATCCGCCTTCCAAGAATTCTCCTCAATAAATTTTACTCTAGGTGGGACTTCTCTCCCGTATAGTGTATCAAATAAAGTATCTATTTTTCCAATATCTTCAACTTTGAGTTGCGTAATAGTTCTAGTTTCTTTATCCAGAATGCATTCTGCGAGTTGTTCCGGCAGCATCTCCCCCAATCCTTTACACCTTTGTATTTCAAAACTACTATGATGCTTTTTAAATTCATCTAATTCCTGCTGGCCTTTTAAAAAGAAATATTCGTTTTTTTTAGTTGTAGCTCTAAAGAGTGGAGGCTCCGCAGAATAAACATGTCCCTCAATAATCAAATCTGGGCATAAACCCCAAAGAATATTGAATAGTAAATTTTCAATCGCACTTCCTGCTGGGTCTGCGTCACTTGCTGCGATAATTTTCCCATATCGGAGTTTCTTTTTATCATACTTCATTTGCCCATTTCTAGGATCGTAATCTAATCCAAGAGCAGTAATAAGATTATTGATTTCTTTATTCTGAATAATTTTTTCATTTGCTACTTTTTGAATATTTAACATCATCCCGCGCACAGAGTACACTGCCTGTGTGGCACCATTTCTTTGTGCCACCAGAGAGCTTGCGGCAGAAAGCCCCTCTACAACATATAATTCTGCTTCTTCCCTGTTTTTTGTAAAACAATCCACTAGAGTCGTAGGCATATTCAAGAAAGTTTTTTTATCCTTCTTCTCAGCCTTGTTCTTTACAGCAGTTCTAGCTTTCTTAGCAGCTTCTGCAGCTTTTCGCGCAAGCAGAGCCTTATCAATAATAATCTTTGCATCTTCTGGATTATTATCTAACCATAGTTCTAGTTTCTCTCCAAGTACCTCTGAGATAAAGGCATTATCTTCAGTGCTTGTAACTCTAACTTTTGTTTGACTATCATACCTTATATTTGGAGAAGCAAGATTAAATATAACAATCATGCCTTCCTGAATGTCACTACCAGAAAGATTATCTTTTTTTAATAGGCCATTATCTTTTGCCCATTTATTAAAGATTCTAGTTATACAACTTTTAACTGCGGTAATAGGCGTCCCTGCTTCAACAATACTATAGTTACAAAAACAATCAAATGTAGATTTTGAACTACTTGTTGAAATCATAACAAAATCTAAATATTGCCTATCTTTAGTTTCAGTAAAAGTAAAAGGTATATCAAATAATGCTATTTCATCTCTAACTTTTTCTTCTAATAAAGATTTTAACCCAAGAGGATGATAATAATGTTTTTCTTCAAAATAAATTACTATTCCAACGTAAACACAAGAAATATTAATAAAATTCTGCCTTAAGTGCTTCTAAATTAGGCTTAGCATTTCTAAAAAATTCTTCACTAGGCTGAAATGAAACTTCCACTCCATGTTTATCTTTATCAGTTTTTCCTGTCTTTCTAGAGTGGAATTTTCCTTCAATGAATTCTAC
>CALURS010000270.1 GCA_944323215.1 Candidatus Gastranaerophilales bacterium
ACTCTTGCCTTGGCGCTTGGCGAAGATGAAATTGCAAATCTTGCAAAATCTAAAGCAAAAGCTGCGCTTGTTCCGCTTGGAGTACAAATAGACGGGTTCACTACAATCGAAGTAGAAAGACCGCGTCTTGCGATGATGAAACTTTTAAATTTATTTTATGTTCCGCCCAAAATTAATGAAGGAATTCATCCTACAGCCGTTGTTGATCCAAGTGCAAAACTCGGTCAAAATGTTCAAATCGGCCCTAACGTAGTAATTTCTCATGATGTTGTTATCGGAGATAATACAAAAATTATGGCAAACTGCTACATTGGCGGCGAAGCACATATAGGTCAAAACTGTTTATTCCATCCTGGAGTTAATATCGGGGACAGAGTACAGGTTGGAAATGACGTAATTCTGCACCACGGAGTATCTCTTGGCGCTGACGGGTTCAGCTTTGTAACAGAAAACCCTGATAATATTGAACAGGCAAGAAAAGATGGCGCTATAAAGGAAGAAAATACAAAACAAGTAATCTTTAAAATTCCTTCTATAGGTTCGGTTACAATCGGCAACAATGTTGAAATCGGAGCTAATACAGCTATTGACAGAGGAACTATTGAAAACACCACAATCGGTGATAATACAAAAATTGATGATCTTGTAATGATTGGTCATAACTGCCGTATCGGTAAAGGCTGTCTGATTGTATCACAAGTTGGTATTGCAGGAAGCTGTGTAATCGGCGACAGAGTAGTTATTGCCGGGCAAGCCGGCCTTGCTGATCATATAGAAATCGGTTCGGATACAATTATTACCGCAAAAGCCGGAGTTACAAAATCATTCCCTGAAAAATCAATCTAAGTTCAGAAAATTCGAGCCAATGCTTGATGCTTTTGTTGAGGAACATCAATAGTGATTACAATAAAAAAAGAGGTATCTATATCCGGAAACGGTTTAATGAAAAACAAACCGTGTAATGTCAGATTTTTCCCTTCAAAAACCGGAAAAATCAGGTATTTTGTAAAAGGGGAAGAATTTGAAGCTAAGGTTGATAATGTATTATCTACCGAACATTGTGTTGTTTTGGGAAAAGATAACAAAACCAAAGCAATGCTCACGGAACATTTAACTGCAGCATTGGCTTTTTGCGGAATAGATTCTATTGATATATGTATGGATGAAGATGAAGTTCCTGCACTTGACGGCAGCTCAAAGCAGTGGGTTGAACTATTTAAACAAGCCGGGATTGACAAACCTCTGTTTTATAAGCCGCAGAAATATACAATAAAAGAACCTGTTTATTACCTTAACGGCAAGACAAGTCTTGTAATTTTACCGGATGATGAATTATTTATTTCATATGCGGTAAATTATAATCATCCTGATTTAAAAAGATGTTTTATAAATTATAATCCCAAAAATCAGGAAGAAATAATTGAAGCAAGGACATTTGGGTTTTATAAAGATCTTAAGAAATTCCAAATGCTCGGATTTGCGCAGGGTGTGACTGTTGAAAACACTGTAGGTCTTACCGATGACGGATACACGACAGAGCTGCGTTCGGAAAAAGAACCGGTTAAACATAAACTGCTTGATTTAGTCGGGGATTTATATCTTACAGGAGTAAATCCGCTGAATATGAAATGCCAAATTCTTGCTAAAGAGGCAGGGCACGCAGTTCATATTAAAGTGGCAAAAATTTTAAAAGATAAATTAACAGAATGTAAATAATAAGGAGAGAAAAATGACAGAAGAACAAGTTTTAAACTTTGATGTTATGCAGATTATGGAAATGATACCGCACAGATATCCGTTTCTATTGGTAGACAGAATTACAGAATGTGTACCGGGCAAATACGCCAAAGGTTACAAGAATATGACAATGAATGAAGGATTTTTCCAGGGACATTTCCCGAATAACCCTATTATGCCTGGTGTGCTGCAGCTTGAAGCTTTGGCACAGTGTTCTGCACCTGTTTTAATGACTATGCCGGAATTCAAAGGTAAATTAACACTATACGCAGGTGTTGACAATGTTCGTTTTAAAAATATCGTAAGACCTGGCGACAGATTTGATATGGAAATTGAACTGCAAAAAGTTAAAGGCCCTGTTTGCAAAGCTCACGGAAAGGGCAGCGTTGACGGAAAAATCTGTGTTGAAGCTGATATGACATTTGCATTAAAATAAAATTTAATTAACTGAATTCATGATAAACTCGCGGCAAGCATTTGCGAACCGCGAGTTTATTGTGATTTACAAGTTTATTTGGATTTATATACTAGTTTCCAAAAATCTTTGATTTTGAGAAAATGTCCTGAGATAAATTTAAAAATCCTGTCATTCTGAAAGTGCAGAAAAATTAATTTATTTAAAACGGTTAATTTTTCGCACTGTTCAGAATCTTACCAATCAGGTATTTTGTTTGTATTTTGGTAAATAGGTCAGGCAATGCCTGGCCTACAACTTTTGACCTTCTTCTTTATGTCTCCATCTCAATTATTTTTACCCCGTTACAAAAATAAATATCTTTATATAACTCTTTCCTTGGTGTAAAATAAAGAAACGGAGTTGGAGGAAGAGATGAATTACCATGATATAACAAAAGATGATATGCTT
>CALURS010000271.1 GCA_944323215.1 Candidatus Gastranaerophilales bacterium
TGTTATTAGCAATATTCCGCCAAAGGTTGCCGGATGGAGAATTAGTGATATTAACAGTGATTTTTCAAAAGAAACACCCTCATTACGCTCCTTGCGTGTTACCGCAGGCAGTGTAAATTGTTCCTCTCGCGAATCCTCCTCTAAATATGTATTTTTATTTCCCAATATAGTCATTATTTTCTCTTTTTGTAACTTTATTCTATATTAAACTTTGCGGATTTGTATTATCCGCAAAGGTAATATAAAAATTAGTCACCGTAATCATAGCTTGATGGATTAACCGTAATCGGTTGTGTAAGAACAATATCAATTGTTGAGTTAGCAGGGATTTCTACATTATCCCCCTTATCCCAGATTGATTTTGCAAGTCCTGCGCCTGCACCAACTGCTGTACCAAGTGCCGCACCTTTCCCTACACTACCGCCTGCTAATGCACCAAAAACTACTCCTGATAATGCTCCAGCTCCGGCTCCTACCGTTAAATCTTTTGCATAATCTTTCGTTACATCTAACTTTGTTCCACCGACCAATACTCCGGTATTATCACTTGTTGCAATTATACCTGAAATTGGAATTGCAACACCATAGGGAGTCAATATTTGGGTAAATCTTATTGCCAATTTACCGTTCATACTGCCTCTTTTCGCTTTACTTGTTTCTATTACTATACCTGAAACTGTACTACCTGCTGGTGCTATTAACTTGTTATTATAATAAAAATCAGAGCCTAATGCCGCTGATACAGTTTGTCCTAACGTCGTATATTCTGAACTAATAGGTGTTGTTATAACTATACCCATTTTGGTTCCCGCTGGAACTGTTACAACATGACCTTTTAACTGTGCTGTATTATTGTATGATGACACAGGAACTAATGGTTGTTGATAATACTGCTGTTGATATACCGGTTGTGTTTGCGCCGGTTGATATTGATAATTTGATCCGGCATATACACTCCCTGCTGTTATAACCATTCCCGCTAAGGTATATAAAATAGCTTTCTTCATTATACTACCCTCCTTACATCACTATTATTATTGTAATATCTCTTAAAAATATGTCAATTCTATTAACTGCATAATTATTACTTTTCATAATCCTTACCTTTTATGTTCTATAATTATGCATCAATAACGATTATCTTTTTCAAAAGTTCATTTTTTATTTTTATCTATTGAGGAGCAAACTCCCCTTTCGGCTCAATATATCTCATATAACCATAACAATTCATCTCTATTGAACCATATATAAGTTTCATTATACCATCTTTATACGGTAAAAGTCTAACAAACATTATATCTTTTTCACCAAAATCATCATCTGTCTCTCTTACTTTGACTTTCGCCTTCAAATCGTGTGCTTGATAAAAATTCAAATACGCACCATCTTTCTTCTTTTCGGATATTACTCTATAATATCCCTTTTCAACAACCTTATTATCTATTACAAAATCAACAGGAAACTGTATTATCTGTTCCTCTAACTCCGGATCTTTTAATGATTGATCCGGTAAATCCTCTAATGTTGCATCCAAATCCTTGTGTAAACTGCTGCCTTTAAACTTCTTTAACTTCTTTTTCTTTTCCTTTTCTGCCTTCTCGTTCTTCTTTTCTTCTAGAGCGTTAACTGTTTCTTCATACTGCTGATTCGGAATTACCTCTTGTCTATCCCACATACTGTTAAAATCTTCATAATCTGACGCATTTATATTTGATACTCCGCCATAACTTGCAGGAACTACTAATAATATTAATATCAAAGCTGTTATTATCTTATTCATAAAATTATTTTAATATTTTTTACTCAAAAGTAAAGGAGGATTTTTTGATTTTGTCTTTTATACTTAAAATAATAAATCTTATTATAACTATGTTACAGCCATTATTATTAACTTTTGTAACAAATATTCTAAAAATTGAAATTCTTAGCACAAGATATACTTTATATATAAGTAATTAATAAACAAAATAAACTCCAAACCTTTCATACAACCTACACACTAACCTTCTACACATGAGGAATTATTAAACAAAATTCCAAACCTTTCTTCAAAAGAGAGGTTTTTTTTTGTACAAACAAAGTATTTACAAATAACCAATTTATTGTAAAAAATCAAATTATTATTTATTTAATTGTAGAGTTATATATTCAAATATTTTATAAACTATCCCTGGGGCAAAATGATATACGCCATTTGTAGGGTTAATTTTCAATACAGAATTTTTAGAATCAATCTGGGCAACAGTTGCAAGAAATTCTTTGTTAGCAGCAATAAAAGTAATATATCCACCTTTTGATTGGATTTCTTCTATTTTAAAATTGTTAGCTTCAATAGCCGTAAGAGTTAATTCAAACAAATTATCAATATCTGTTTGGAAATTTTTAACACAAACATCAAAATCAACTTCGACAGGAGTAGTCAAAGGATTTTGAAGTTGCTGATTTTGCTTATTTTGCTGTGCACTAGCAGGATAAACAGGATTATTCTTAGGTGGTTGAGCAGTAGCATTCACATTTCTTTGTTGAACAGGGGTCGCCTGTACTTTTATTGGAGAAGCTGACTGTTGAGCCTCCGGTTTCGCTAAATTAACTGCCTT
>CALURS010000272.1 GCA_944323215.1 Candidatus Gastranaerophilales bacterium
ACCACCAACAATAAACAAAGGGTTATTTGCAGTATTGATTAAATTAGTAATATCATTGACCTCTGTAATCTCGTCTTTGTTATTAATTTCTTTTATAGGTATCTCTGATTGAAACTCTTGTTTATTCTCAAGAATTTCTCTTGATAATTGAATATATACCGGCCCTTTTTTCCCTTCAAGTGCAGTATTAATTGCTTCCAGCATAAGTTGGTAAATATTATCAGAGCTAGTTGGATTAAAAACTTTTTTAACAGATGATTTAATCATCTCCGCAAAGTTAACATTCTGAAATACTTTTCCTTGTACACTGCTAGGGGCACCTGCAATAATCAGAACAGGTATAGAATCAGCAAAAGCATCCGCAATACCTGTAACAGTGTTCGTTACTCCAGGACCTGATGTAACAAGAACAACACCAATATTACCTGATACCTTAGCATAGCCTTCAGCAGCATGTATACAAGCTTGCTCATGGCGGCACAAACAATGACTAACTTCCGGTGTTATAGCCAGTTCATTATACAATGATAAAACGCTTGCGCCAGGGTAGCCAAATACTCTTTCTACGCCTGAATCTACTAAGGCTTTTATAGCTAATGCTGCACCTGACTTTAGGATTGATGGATTTTTCGTCGTTAACATAACCTCACAAATATAACAAAACAGAAGGTAAATGTAAAGAAATAGTTATTTTGTTGAATAAAAAAAATCAGCATAATATAATTTATATTGGAAGTTTATTAAAAGAGGTATGTGAAAATGAAAAAATTACTAGCATCAATGCTTGCTTTAACAATGTTAAGCTTAAATGCATTGCCGGTACTAGCACAATATGGCATAAGCGATGACTACTGGGCAAGCAAAGAAATCAACAAAGTAGTTGCAGACGGGATATTGCCTGTAGATGCAAATGGAAATTTTAATCCTGAAAACTCAATTTCAAGAATTCAATTTGTGCAAGGCTTATTAAAAGTACTATCAAATGATAATCTTGATATAAGTATTACTAACACGATGTCCGACATATCGGTCTATGACTCTTATTATGATGATGTACTAAGAGGTCAACAATTAGGCGTTGTTTATGGTTATCCTGATGGTACATTTAAAGCTGAAAAAAATCTCTTGAGATCAGAAGTAACCTCTTTAATGAGTCATATAACAAAAGAACAAGTAACAGATTCATCTGTATTAGATGCTTTTAAAGATACAAAAGACATTCCTGGCTGGGCAGAAATGTCATACCAAAAAGCAATTAGCTACGGGTTATACGTAAATCACCCTGATGAATCTATGTTAGAACCAAACAGAGAATTAACCAGAGCAGAAGCGGCTGTTTTGTTAGCAAAGCTTTCTGAGATGCTAAATGTTGTAAAAGATGAGTATTTGGGTAACGCACAAGAGCCTGAAGAACCGCAAGAAGTTGTTTTAGGAGTTGAACACCTTTGTGTCCACAGACAAGCTCCTAATAATACTGTCACAATGACTAACTTTAAGAAAATTGTTAACCAAGGTAACGTTGTTCAAATTGCATTCTCTGAAAAATTCTTATCTAAGAAACATAAGGGTGGAGAAATAGTAAACTTCTATTTACCAAAAGACTTGTATACTGTTGAAGGAACAAAAGTTTTACCTGAAGGCACAAGATTTGTTGCAGAAATTATGGATATTCAACATCCTAAAATCTTTAACAAAAAAGCTCGTGTAAACTTAATATTCAAACATATTTTACTACCGGATGGTACAGTAATTGATATTACAGGTAAACCTTTCACTAAGGACGGTAGACTAGCTGAAGGACCTTGGGTAACTTTTGGTAAAGTATTATTATACACAATTACCGGTGGTGCTGTAGGATCAGGTGTTGGTTTAAGTATGGCATTTATTCCTAATCCTTCAAGAGTTGGAACAGCTCTTGGTATCGGTATCCCTGTTGGTTGCACTGTAGGTTTAATTACTGGTTTAATTACTCCTGGGGTCAACTATAAAGCTAAACAAGGTGAATGTATTTACTTATTACTTATTGATGATGTAAATATTGAAGAACAACTTTAATATATTATTCACGCACAAAAAAAGAGGTAAAAGATTTTACCTCTTTTTTTTTACTTTTTATTTATTAATAATTAAAAATGATTTCAAAGCTCTACCGGTATCAGAAGCCCCATCTTCAACAGATACAACATTAATCTTATCCAAATAGTTAAGCGATGTAGAACTTCCGCCATCAAAAGCCATAGCTTTATCTAATTTATAGCTTTCAACTAAATTTTTTACATCATACAAATCCATTGGATTTTCGTTTGTCACAATAAATATATGAACAATACCATCTTTTAGTCCAATAATGGTTCTTGCTGTTTTATGCAAAACACTTGCAGATTCTCTGATAACATTGCCCTCATTATCTGTTAAGATAAAAAATTCTTCCTTAAGTCTTAAATCCGGGTAAATAAGGGGACCACCTTGTGCAGATGCAAGCAAAATACATCCGTCAGGCAACGGTGAATTATGTGATTCAATTTCAAATTTTTTACCTTTGGCACAATCTAAAATTCTAAATTCAGTTCTATTAAGT
>CALURS010000273.1 GCA_944323215.1 Candidatus Gastranaerophilales bacterium
AAACCTATTTTTTCAGCATAATTGATATATTTAACTACTTTTTCCGCATTATATTTTATATCGCCAAGTATCGGATTGATTTGTGCTAATCCGATATTCCCGTATCCATAGGGCTCAAGAAGTTTTTTTAATTCTGAAATAGCCTCAGGTGCCTCAAAGCCAAACTCAAATATCAGCTCATTTAGAGGATAAATTTGTTCATTCTCAGGCATTTTTTTTATTTCTTCAATTTTTCGGCTTAAGTCACTCATAATATTTATTGTTTTACTGGCATTCTACCGCAAGATTTATCTTCGTCACAGTACCCAAGACGTTCACACTTAGGTACAAGATATTTGCCTAACCATGGTTCCTCTTTTACAAGCTCTTTGCACATCATACCTACCAGAGTTCTTATTTCATACTGTGCTCTTGTACAAAGTCTTAAATTTGCTAAATGAATTAATTCCCGTAAATTCAAACTTGCAACCATTGAACTTGCGGCAGCGTTTGGAAGTACAAATCTTGCATCCTCAGCAGGTATTCCTGCTTCAGTGAATTCGCAATACATTTTTGAAATTTCTTTCATAAAATCTTCATATTTTGATTTTAGTTCTGGATTTCTTTCAATTGTTGGCGGAATTATATAGTCAAACTGACCTTTTTCTTTTACATATCGTTGTGATTTTTGGGAAAAAGACATGTGACGATGTCTTACAAGCTGATGAGTACAAGCCCTTGATACATTTGATATCGCAAAACTTACTTGAATATGCTCAATAGTCGAATAATGTCCGGAAGATATTACTCTTTCAATCAATTTAAGCATTTTTTCTTCATCATCTGTTGAATTATAAATATTTATAGGATAATCAGCACTATAACAAGTTCTACAAGCCGTATAAACTGTTTTTAGCATATTCTCAGGCTTTGAAATCAAATTTACTACAGGTTTATTATTATTTTCTGTCATACACCACTCCCATTTCCATAATTATAACATAACGATAAGAAAATAGATTCTAATAAGCATTTATAACAAAAACAGTTATTCCTACTTGTTTTGCAACAGCTTCAAGTCTTTTAAGATAAATTATATCTGTTCGCTTATTTAATATTAAAACAACAGCCGGTTTTCTCTTTGTAAGAATAGAATAATATAGCGACTGCCCGATACTTTCTGCCCATTTATGAGCAAAATCAAATTCGATAGCGTAATCTTTTGTAAGACAATCCACTCTTGTACCATCCCATAAGCGAAATTCTCGACGGCCTTCACCATCTTGGCACCAATTCTCTACATAATAAGCTTCTTTTTGTTCAGGTACCATTTTTATTGGAGAATATTTTTCTTGTGAAACAAAATCCATGCCCCAATAAAAATAACCAAATCCGCATACTACTATTATACCGATAATATTTATTATTTGCTTCAAATCTCTTCTTCTCATACTTTTACTATGATACCAAATTTTGAACTATTGGCAATTTATTTACATTCATATAAGAAAACCCCCGTTTCTTATAGAACCGGGGGTTTGAACAATTATTCATTTATTGCTTCATAGCAATCATCACAAATTGTTTCATATCCGGCATGCGAACCAAGCTTTCTGTATTTCCAACATCTTTCGCATTTTTCACCTTCAGCCTTTGTTACCCAGACAGTCATATCGCCTTCGGTATGTTCATTTAGAACACCTTCTGGTGCTGTTTCTACAACATAAGCCTGCGAAACAATAAAGATATTACACAATTCATCTTCATTTGCCTTTAGGACCTTATCATTTGCTGTTTTTATATGAACAGCTACTTCTAATGAGCTTCCGACCTTCTTTTCTGCTCTTAAAGGTTCTATTGCTCTTGTAACTACTTCACGAGCTTTCAATATCTCGGCAAATTCAGCTTCCAGTTCTTCATTAGTCCATTTTGGATTAACCGTTGGCCAATTAGCAAGAAGGATACTTTCTAATCCGCCACGTTGATTTTCAGGAGTATTCTGCCAAATATCTTCTGCTTGGTGTGGCATTACAGGCACCAATATTCTTACAAGTGCTTGCAGTGTTTCATAAAGAACCGTTTGACAAGCACGTCTTGATAATGACTTTTTACCTGATGTATATAATCTGTCTTTTACAATATCTAAGTAGAATGAGCTTAAATCTACACTTGCAAAATTTTGCAGAGATTGAAAATACTTGTAAAATTCGTAATTTTCAAATGATTCTGTAACATCCGCTACAAGTTTATTCAACTTACTTAACGCAAATTTGTCAATCATAAACAAGTCATCATATTGTACATAATCTTTTTCACTATCAAAATCAAATATATTGCCAAGCAAAAATCTTGCTGTATTTCTTGTCTTTTTAAATATTTCAGTAAGTTGCTTGATAATATTATCACCGATTTTGGTATCATTTCTATAATCAACAGACGCTGCCCACAATCTCAAGATATCAGCCCCGTAATTTTTAATAATATCATCGGGTCTGATATAATTTCCAAGAGATTTAGACATCTTTCTGCCCTCTTCTCCGAATACAAAGCCGTGAGTCAAAACTGTTTTATAAGGAGCTTTAC
>CALURS010000274.1 GCA_944323215.1 Candidatus Gastranaerophilales bacterium
CTTTTCAAAGATGGAAGATATTGAACTTAAAGAAATTATGGTTGAAGGATTAATTGAAAGTTTAGGAGAAGAAAACTTAACTAAATTTGATAAAAGAAATATCATCAGATATTTAGAGAACAATATTTCTTTCGATCAATTATTAAGAAGGATTTTTAGAAGATAACGGTTTTGAAATGGAATAAGATTAGACAAGGCGTTTATACACTTAGCGAACCTATGAAGCAATTAGAAGCTGATATTAAAAACCATGCTTTAAATTACAATAACAGCCCAATCATCAAGTGGTGCCTTACTAATACACAAGCTAAAGTTGATGTGAATGGAAATATCCGACCATCCAAACTTAATAGCAGACTAAAAAGAATAGATGGAACTGTTGCTATTATTATTGCTTATGCGACTTTGAGTAGATATAAACTCGATTATGAAAGTCTTGTGATATAGTAAAGAAATATAGATGTTTTATGATAAAATTATTTTAAAGAGGTGGTTTATAATGAAATGGGAAATTAAATATTATATTAACGAAGCAGCCTATAAATCCGGCAACTCCGCTTTCAAAGAAACTGTTAATGGGGATAGAAAGTCTGCTATCAATTGGGCGCAAAGAAAAATTAAAAGTTCAAATTTTAAGTTCTATGAGGTGGTTCAAAAATGATGGAAGCTATTAAATTAAACGATCTTTTAAATATTGACGAAAAAAATAATGATTTTTGGAATGGCAGAATCACATTAAATACCAGTTATGAAGGTATTAAACACCTTGATGCATGGATGCAAATGAAAGAATGTGAAAGGGAATCGGGTCCTGATTTTTCCTTTTGGGCTAAAAACTCTACTGGTTCAAAACAGCATTTGCACGAGAATGATTTAGTTGTTGTGGCAATTCAAATGTATAGTAGAGACACATGGCTTTTAGCATCGATTTGTAGAGTTACAAAAGTTCATTTTGATAAGCCGTGTGAACGTATAGTAGAAGAAAAGTATCGCAAATGGTTTAACAGAGTAATCTTTAAACTTAGTAAAAACGCTCAAGGATACAATTTTAAATTGAGTACTTTCCTTGATAGATGTGAAGTTATTGAGATATTGCCTAAACCATATAGTGGAATACCTTTTCCAGGATACTTTAATTTAAATGAGAAAATGAAAACTCTGATGTATTACCTAAATGAAACTAATCTAGGGGAAGACTGGAAGAATGCGTTGAAAGCTGTTAAAGCCGTTTATTGTTTAAACAATCATGATGAAAACAAGGTATATATTGGTTCAGCTTACAACGATAATGGTTGCTTGTTAAAGAGATGGAAGGATTATTTTTATAGTCTACATGGCGGTAACGTGGAGTTGAAATCCTTATTCGAAAAACATAATGATGATAAAGATTATTTTCTTAATAATTTCTATTTTTCTATTCTAGAGATTTTGCCAACATCAGTTAGTGATGAAGAAGTAATAAAACGTGAGCATCATTGGATGGAAGTGTTTAACTCTAGAGATCCTAAATGCGGTTATAACAAGAATTAAAAACCATTTTTGTGAATTATATAATTAATACGACCGGACTTAGACATGTCGTTAAACTATTCTATGTCAACGCTTAGTTTCGTTGTTCCAAAGACAAACCTCGTAAGAGTCAAGTAGGTAAAACTTGCATAGATAGGTTGAGGTATTCCATCTATGTATAAAATTCTATAAGAGTATAAATGATGTGAAGTATAAAAGAAATATCGCTAAATATTTAGAAGACAAGATTTCTTCCAATTAATTATTAAAAAGAATTTTTAGAAGGTAATTGTTATGAAAATGAGAATTTCAACATCAATGCATGTTTGTGGAAATTGTGCTTACTATACAGGAGATCAAAATCCAGATATGCTTTTAACAACTAATGAATGTGATGACACGGGAACTTGCTTAGAAACAACTAGAAGAAACTTTCCAGTTCAATCCATGCAAACCTGTCAAAAGTTTAAAAGCAGATTTTAATCAAAATGTGGGCAAGTTATTGACTTAATTAATTTTGAGATAAATTATTTTATCATTTTTTGGTATTATTTAAAATAATAAGAAGTAAGAGGTGGAAATAAAGATATGAGTAAACTTTTAGATAAAAATCTAGGGCAATATATGACACCTACTGGTATTGTTAATATAATTTTAGATTCAATCGGGTATTTCGGAGAAAAGACTTTAACAAAACGAATAATTGAACCTTCTTTTGGAGATGGAAGTTTTTTGTTAGAAATATTGGAAAGAATTATTCACTATTGCCAATATAAGGGCATAGATGAAATAAAAATAAAAGAATATATAGAGCAAAATGTTTTTGGAATTGAAATTGATTCTGATTTGTATGCGGAATGTATTAAAAAATTAAATTCCCTGCTAGAGGCTTATAATATTCCTTCTGTTGATTGGAACAAAAATCTTTATCTAGGAGATACTCTTTTAAAATTCAAAGATTTTGTAAATACATTTGATTTTGTTGTTGGAAACCCCCCCTATGTATCATATTGGGATTTAGAAAAATCAGAAAGAGAATACAT
>CALURS010000275.1 GCA_944323215.1 Candidatus Gastranaerophilales bacterium
CCTTTCTATATACAATAAATTTATTATAAATTATTTATAAATATTTTTCAAGATTTTTGTAAAATCCGATACTTGTTATATAATGGTTCTATGGAAAAGACTCTATACAATATATTCAAAACCTTTTTTAAAGTAGGGACATTACTTCTTGGAGGCGGCTATGTAATACTGCCACTTTTACAATGCGAACTTGTTGAAAAACGAAACTGGATAAATGATGACGAATTATGTGAGTATTATGCCTTAAGCCAGAGTATACCGGGAATTATAGCAGCTAATACTGCAATTTTTGTAGGATATAAGCTTAAAAAAACAGCAGGTGCGTTTGCTGCAACAATTGGAATTACTTTGCCGGCTTTTATTGCAATAATAATAGTTGCGAAATTAATTGAAGAAATTATTAAATGGAAATTTATACAAAGCATATTCTGGGGTGTCGGAATTGGCGTTGTGCTTCTTGTTTTCCTAGCCATTAAAGAGATGTGGAAAAAGAGTATTGTTGATAAATTTACATGCGGGATTTTCTTTTTAGTATTTATATTATCCGCATGCTTTAAAGCTCCGCCTGCTGCGCTTATTATATTATCCATATTTATCGGAATATGGATTGAATATCAGAAAAAAATTGAACATGGAGAAAAACAAGAATGATATATTTAAAATTATTTTTGGAATTTTTCCATATCGGTTTATTTTCATTCGGCGGCGGATACGCAACACTGCCGTTTCTATATCATATTGCAGATGTTCAAAAGTGGTATACAACCAAAGAGCTTGCGGATATGATTGCCATATCATCAATTACGCCGGGGCCAATAGGTGTAAATGTTGCAACATTTGCAGGATTTAAAACCGCAGGGATTTTAGGTTCGCTTATTGCAACAACTTCGGTAATTTTACCGTCGTTCATTATAGTTGTCATAGTTTCAAAAGTTTTAGAACAATTCAAACATAATAAATACGTACGGTCGGTAATTTATACTTTAAAACCGGCAGGCTGCGGGCTTTTAGCGGCTGTCGGGGTCGATATGTTTATTAATAATATAAATATTCCGGGAATGGTTCTTCTTGCGGGATTGTTTTTTGCAAGTTTAACCGAAAAAAGGGATCCTTTATTCTATCTTGGAGTATCAGCTCTTGTCGGCTTAATTGCAGGATTTTTTAATTTGACAGGTTAGACATTCTGTACTGCAGCGCCTGCATCACATGAGCTTGAGTAATATCACAAGAACAGTCTAAATCCGCAATAGTTCTTGCGAGTTTTAAAATTCTATCGTAGCGCCTGCCTGACAATTGGTATTTTACGGCTGCAAGTTTTAACATATCCATACTTGGTTTATCGAGTTTACAATACTTTTTTATTAACTTTGAAGTCAATTCGGAGTTTGTTAAAATACCATCGTCTTTGTATCTCTCTGCTTGAATTTTGCGGGCTTTTACAACACGTGCGCGAATATCTTTTGAAGATTCAGCAGCAGAGTTTATGTTCAAAAGTTCTTCCGCTGTAAGTCTTGGAACTTCAACCTGAAGATCAATTCTGTCTAACAACGGGCCTGATAATCTTGATTGATAGCGGTTTATTTGAAAATCCGTACATGTGCATTGTTTTTCCTTATCCCCTAAATAGCCGCATGGACACGGGTTCATCGCACCTAAAAGCATAAACTTTGCAGGATATTTAATAGTGTGTTTTGCACGTGCTATAACAATTTCACCATCTTCTAGCGGCTGACGGAGAACCTCTAAAACATTTCTTGGGAATTCCACCATTTCATCAAGAAACAAAACCCCTCTGTGGGCAAGTGTAATTTCTCCCGGTTTTGGACTTGAACCGCCGCCGATTATACCGTTTGCAGAAGCTGTGTGGTGAACTGCTCTAAATGGTCTTTTAGTCATTAAAGGTTCATCAGAGGGCAATAGGCCTGATATGCTATAAATTTTGGTAAGTTCTAATGCTTCTTGAAGTTCAAGCGGGGGTAAAATCGAGGCAAAACATTTTGCCATCAAAGTTTTACCTGACCCGGGCGAACCTGTCATAAGCATATTATGCCCGCCTGCTGCAGCAATTTCTAACGCTCTTTTGGCTTTTTGCTGTCCTTTTACATCTTTAAAATCGTAAAGATATTCTTGGGCTGACTTTTCAATTAAATACTCTGAAATATTGACAGTTGTAGGTTTTATAGGAGTATCTGCAAAATGATTTACAACATCTCCAAGATGAACAGCACCGAAAATATTCATATCGCTGCCTGCCAGTGCTGCTTCGCATGCATTAACCGCAGGGACAAAAACATTTCTTATGCCGGCCTCTTTTAAGCCTAATACAAGAGGCAAAACACCGGTTACACCTCGCAATTCCCCGTCAAGTGAAAGCTCGCCGATAAATGCACAATCCTCTATCTTACTTTCTTCTAAAATCCCCTCTTCCACAAGCAAACCAAGCGCAATCGGAAGATCGAAATTTGAACCCTCTTTTTTCAAATCCGCAGGCGCAAGATTTATTACAACCTTTTTGGCAGGGAACGTAAAACCAGAATTTTTTATAGCC
>CALURS010000276.1 GCA_944323215.1 Candidatus Gastranaerophilales bacterium
TTTAATAAAATTCGATATAATAAGTTATTCAGCAATTGCTGATAAGAGACCATATGTGGTAGTAGGATTGTTAATTATTGCTGCAATCTTAACCCCGCCAGATGTTGTTAGCCAAGTTATGCTATTTATACCAACATATTTATTATTTGAGTTAGGTTTATTATTTTCCAGAGGTAAAAATAATGAGTGACATCAAATTAGATATAGACAGATTAAAACGTAGAGGATATTCGGAAGCTGTTTTTTGTGAGTGTAAAAGTATAGAACAGCTTGAGGAAATATTTTCGACATTTGAGCATAACGGACAGAATGTTATAGGTACTCGTGCAAGTATTGAACAATATCAAAAATTAAAAATAAAATTTCCAAAACTGAAATATAATGAAAGAGCAAGAGTAATAATATTAGAGAAAACCAAAATAGAAAAAATAGGTGAAGTCGCCGTATGTACAGCCGGAACATGAGATGTGAAGGTTGCAGAAGAAGCTGCTGCGGTTGCCGAATTTTATGGAAGTAATGTTTCTAAGTATTATGATGTTGGAGTTGCAGGAATCCATAGATTAATAAATAACATTGATAAAATAAAGAAAGCAAATGTAGTAATAGCAGTAGCGGGCGTGGAAGGAGCTTTGGGCGGAATAATAGCAGGGCTTGTAGATATACCGGTTATTGCAGTTCCTACTTCTGTTGGTTATGGAGCCTCTTTTAATGGGTTATCCGCGTTGTTAACAATGTTAAACTCTTGCGCTGAAGGGTTGACTGTTGTGAATATTGATAATGGATTTAACGCAGGATATAGTGCAAATCAAATAAATCAATTAATAGTGAAAGGTAGATAAAAATGGATTTATACTTTGAATGTTATAATGGAATATCAGGAGATATGTCTGTTGCTGCACTTTTGGATTTGGGCGCAAGCAGAGAGAAGTTGGAAAAGGCTCTAAAATCTCTTAACTGTAATAATGAATTTGAATATAAAATTTCTCAAGTGTCTATAAATGCACTAAGAGCGACAGACTTTAATGTTATATTACCAAAACATAATCACACCCATGAACATATACACAGGAATCTTGATGATGTTAACCAGATAATAGATAAGACAGATACAAGTCTGAAAGCCAAAAACCTTGCAAAAAAAATTTTTAGAATAGTAGAAGAGGCAGAAACAAAATTCCATGGGAAAGAAACAAGTGAAGTTCATTTTCACGAAGTTGGCGCAATAGATTCAATTGTCGATATATTAAGTTTTGCAGTACTTTTTGATGATTTATCTCCGAATAAAGTATATTTTTCAACTCTAACTGAGGGGCAGGGGACGGTTAATTGTCAGCATGGAGCATTATCTGTACCAGTTCCGGCAGTATGTGAGATAGTTTCAGCCTATCAAATACCTATAAAACTAAGTGATAATGATGGAGAAATGATAACTCCAACAGGTGCGGCTATTGCTGCTGCTATCAGAGATGGGGATATAGTATCTGTGGAAATAATAATAGAAAAAGTCGGCAACGGTGCCGGAAAAAGAAAATATAAAAATCCAATTTTAAGAGTAATGAAGATAAAAGGAGTGTAATTATGCATTTAGGAAATTCCGTAATTTGTCCGGTAACAGGCATCCCAATGCTTATAGCAATGGGCTCGGCTGTATATTATGCACTAAAGAGTGCGAAAAAAGATTTTAACAAAAATAAAATATTACCAACAATAGTGCTTACAGTATTTGTATTTTGCTTACAAATGATTAATTTTTCAATCCCATATACCGGTGCAAGTGGACATATTATAGGTGGTATTTTATTAGCCTTACTCTTAGGACCTTCTATCGGTTTTCTATCATTGTCTTTAATACTACTTATTCAGGCTTTATTTTTTGCTGACGGCGGAATTTTAGCCTTGGGATGTAATATTTTTAATATGGGCTTTATCTCATGCTTTATTGCTTATCCTTTAGTCTATAAGTTTTTGAGTAAAAATAAAAATCCACTACCGCCGGCAATATTATCATCAATTTTGGCACTAGAGCTAGGTTCTGTTGCCGTTGTTATAGAAGCCGTACTATCAGGAACAGTAATAAAGCCTTTGTGGTTCTTGTGCCTAATGATTGGGATACACTTGATAACAGCCCTTGCCGAAGGATTATTTACGGCTGCAATAATTTGGATTGCCCAAAAACATAACTTTTCAAAAGTATTTATATCGAGTTTAAGCCTAATATCCATAATGCTTGCAGGGATAATTTCTAATTATGCTTCATCAAAACCAGACGGCTTAGAGTGGTCATTATTGAATATATCAAATTCCTTTACTGCACAAACTCAAGGTCAGATTTACAATATAGCAGAAGCAATTCAGTCTAAAACATCTATTATTCTTTCAAGCTTTTCCCATTCAGAGGCAAATATTATAGGTTTAATTATTTTATCTATAATAATGCTGGTATTTACAATGTTAATTTATAATAGAGAAAATTCGACAGGCGAAGTATAGAACTTTGCTTACTGATAAAACTTTATTTTGAAGAAATGTAAAAACTTTTTTT
>CALURS010000277.1 GCA_944323215.1 Candidatus Gastranaerophilales bacterium
TTTATATAAAGTAATTTTTTTTATAAAAATTGCCAAATAAATTACTTTTTTTACATTTGTTACAAAACTACATACAATTGCCCCTCCCCCGAAACCATATATAATTTCAAATATAGTATTAATTAATAAAAAAGGGGAAATAATGAAAAAATTTTTAATTCTATTAGTGATTTTAGGTGTTTGTGTGTACATTTTTAAAGACGAACTTAATCCTAAGGGGGCATTAATAAACAAACTCAACAAATTCAACGAAATTGAAAATATATATTATCAAACAGATATTTCATATAAATTTTTAGGTCAGCAAGAAACTACCATTACTCTTAAACAATTTAAAAAAGGGAATAACTATAATGCAAAATTCTCAAACCCTATGATGAGAAGCGAAGCTAATTTAGAATTAAAAAACGGCAATATTCGTTATAACGAATACTTTATGACTGTTGAAGGAAGTGTTAATGAATCGAAAGCAGACAAAAGTTTCTTCTGGCTAGATAAAATAACATCAGACGATATTAATAAAGACACAATTAAAAAACTTGAAACACCTGATAACCTTTCAGCCTTGAATTGTAAAATGTACTCTTCTGAATTAAAAAAAGATAAAAACAAAATTGATATATGTATTAATAAAGAAAATATACCAGTGTATATTAAATATTATAATATAGACTTTATCCCATTACTTTTTAGCACTAATCCAATCACAAGCGTCACAGAACACAAAGGAGATGTCATATTAAAATTAACTGATATAAAATTAAATCCTGCGTATGACACCTCATTTGACGTAAAAACAAGTAAATATGGACTCACAATGACAGTAAAGGAATTAAAAGACCAAATTGCCGAACAGCAGGCTATGTTTAACGAAATAAATGAGTCTATGGACGATTTAAAATCCCTTATGAACGATTTAAACAATCTGCAAAATACAGAAGATATACATTATTAAAACAAAATGAACAAATAATCTTTTCATATCGTTTGTTATATTGATAATAGAAAAAAAACTGTTATAATATATAATTATGAAAAAATTACTTGTTATACTCGCTCTATTATTATTCACCGGCAATGTTCAGGCAGAAGATTTGCCTAACGTTCAGCTTGACATAAGAGATTACGATGCAATTGAAATTCCGGCAGGTACATTCATCCCTGTCATAAATACTCAGGAAATCTCAACACAGTACTGTTCAGAAGGTTACAAAGTTAAATTCATCGCAACAAATGATATGTACCTTCATGATACAAATATAGTTCCGCGCGGAACAGAGTTTTACGGATACATTGAAAAAATTAATGCACCTGTTGTCGGAACCAATGCTGCTATGAAGATTAAAATAACAAAAATGATTTACAAAGACGGATATGAAGTTCCTGTGAGGGGGTATTTATACACTTCTAATAACAATGTTTTTGGAGGTGAATTAACTCCGCCTGAAAAACTTTTGAGAATTGCACACCGCCAACAAAAAGTAAAAAGAACAACTCTTCAAATAAGACCTGGTAATGTTCGTAAAATGGGTGCTCATACAGTTATTCAATCCGGCTCAAATGAAATTATAGTACTGACAGACCCTGCAATGATAACTCATACCTTAACAAATTGACTTAATTTTAAAGGTAAAATAAAATAATAAAAAAAGGAAGGTTAATATGGATAAAAAATTCACAACAACTATAGCTGTACTGCTTTTGTCTACAACAGCAGCATTTGCAGCACCTAACTATATGTACAGCCAGAATTCCCCGGCACCGCAATACCAGCGGAATTTTTATCCTACGCAAACAATAAGCGGAAACCAAACTTTAAAAGTCAGGGTAGTAACGGTTCCGGCAGGACAGAGTTTTCCGGCTGTTGTGACAACTCCGATGAGTTCCGCAAATTTAACAACAGGCCAGAATGTAACAATTGCACTCGGGTCAGATTTTTACTATAACGGAAATCTCATAGCACCTGCAGGAAGTTCAATAACAGGAACAGTTCTTGAAGTTTCAAAAGCTAAACACGGAAGTCTTAACGGGAAATTAATGCTTAGATTTACGCAGATTGTAACACCTTACGGAATACAAATTCCTATTTCAGCAGTTGTAAAAACTAATGACAATACCGGAGTTTTAGTCGGCGGAACTAAAATGGATGTTGCTAAAGATTACGGTAAAGATGTAGCAGTAGGCGCAGGAGCAGGGGCGCTTGCAGGTGTTATTATTTCACCTCTTGCAGGAGGAGATATAGGTAAAGGTACAGCACTTGCAACTGCAGTCGGTGCAGGCGGAGGACTTGTAAAGTCAATATGGGATAAAGGAAACGATGTTGAAATCCCTGCAAACTCCGCAATTCAGCTGGTACTTACCCAGCCGATTACTGTTAACCCTGCAATGTTTAATACAAATTACTAAGTAAATCGGGTGATAATTTTATTTTTGTTTTAAAATAGAATTAATCAGACAGAATTTTTAAGGGGAGAGAATGTCCTTATTAGGAAAATATACAGATAATTTTATAGAAGATGA